>NZ_JBEAHA010000004.1:0-285227 GCF_040061975.1 Klebsiella sp. GG_Kp146 | reverse complement strand
ATATTCGCTGGAAAGCGTTTCGGGAAACCGACGACGCCCGCTACATCGGCCTGGTCATGCCGCGCGTGCTGGGTCGTCTGCCGTATGGTCCGGACACCGTGCCGGTGCGCAGCTTCAACTATGTCGAGCAGGTGAAGGGGCCGGACCACGAAAAGTATCTCTGGACCAGCGCGGCGTTCTCTTTCGCCTCCAATATGGTGAAGAGCTTTGTCAATAACGGCTGGTGCGTGCAGATCCGCGGCCCGCAGGCCGGCGGCGCGGTGAAAGATCTGCCCATCCATCTGTACGATCTGGGCACCGGCAATCAGGTGAAGATCCCTTCCGAGGTGATGATCCCGGAAACACGGGAGTTTGAATTCGCCAGCCTGGGCTTCATTCCACTGTCGTACTACAAAAATCGCGATTACGCCTGCTTCTTCTCGGCCAACTCCGCGCAAAAACCGGCGCTGTACGATACCGCCGACGCTACCGCCAACAGCCGCATTAACGCGCGTCTGCCTTATATCTTCCTGCTGTCGCGCATCGCGCACTACCTGAAGATGATCCAGCGCGAGAATATCGGCACCACCAAGGACCGGCGCCTGCTGGAGCTGGAGCTGAACACCTGGGTGCGGAGCCTGGTCACTGAAATGACCGATCCGGGCGACGAGCTGCAGGCCTCCCATCCGCTGCGCGATGCCAGCGTGGTGGTGGAAGATATCGAGGACAACCCGGGCTTCTTCCGCGTGAAGCTGTACGCCGTGCCGCACTTCCAGGTCGAGGGGCTGGACGTCAATCTGTCGCTGGTATCTCAGATGCCCAAAGCAAAAGCATAAGGCAGGACGGGATGAAAATTTATCGTCCACTGTGGAACGAGGGGGCTTTACTATCCCCTCAACAGTTCCAGCAACAGGCTGAATGGGAGTCTTTTCGCAGCGCCGGTGCATCAGCGCTGGCGTCCCCATTCCCCTGGGGCGTGGAAATGATTGAGTTTAATGACAGTCTTCTTTCGTCCGGTCTGATTCAGATTACGCAGTTACGTCTCTGGCTGGAAGACGGTTCATTAATTGATGCGCAAAGGAGCGATCTGCCTCCAGCGCCGCGTGAGTTAGATGCCAGCCAGCTGGCAGGTCGTGATGCGGTAACTGTCGTCATTGCATTGCCGCACATGCAGCCAGGTATGAGCAACGTTGAACAGGAGGGAGTCAGTTCAGAACGGCCGCTTCGCTATCGTGAAGAGTGGGTAACATTGCAGGATGCTTTTGGCTCTGAAGAAGAATCTATAGCAGTTGCCCGGTTTAATTTCATCATCCGGTTTGCCCATGAAAGCAATGATTCCTGGAAAGTGTGTCCGGTCGCAAGACTGATTCGGGATGGACATAATGCGTGGCGACAGGATCCATCTTTTATTCCTCCAGTGGCGTCATTTGGAGCAAGCCCGGTCCTTCACGAACGTCTGGTGCTGCTTAATCGCCAGTTACGCTCCCGACGCCAGCGTCTGATGACGATGCGCCGAGAAAGCAACGAAAGGCTCGCCGATTTTGCCGTCGCCGATGTTTCCCTTTTCTGGTTGCTGAATGCACTGAATTCTCACGCCACAGTGCTGACAGAATACGAACGTTTTCCTTCCCGTCCGCCTGAACAGGTGTGGGCTGAGCTCGCTCGTCTGGCTGGTAGCATGCTGACCTTTTCCCTTGACCATGATCTGGACGCCATACCGGGTTATGACCACGAGGAGCCAGCTAAGGCGTTTCCTCCGCTGTTTGACCTGATAACGGGTTTGCTGGAGGCAAGTCTGCCATCCCGGGTCATTGCTCTGGAAATGACCCGCCCGGACGGACAGACCTGGAAGGCCAACCTCCACGATATCCGACTGCGTGAAGAGGCCGATCTCTATCTCTCTGTACGCTCGGATATCCCGGCCTGGCAGGTTGCCGAGAAATTTCCGGCACTCTGTCAGGCAGGTTCACCTGATGATGTCCGCGAGATCTATGGTGCTGCGCTCAAGGGGATCCCGTTGATACCGGTGAGCAGGGTACCGGCAGCGTTGCCTGTACGCATGGAAAACCAGTACTTCGCACTTGATATAGAAAGCCCCGCTGCGCATGAAATGCTGGAGCAGGGGGTGTGTATGTTCTATGTGCCTGAGTTACTTGGCGATTTGGAACTTGAACTGTTTGCGGTATTGCGCTCATGAGACAGGATATCGATATCGACCAGCTAATGACGGAGACCTGGCTTACCGTCACCATGCTTAAGAAAGGCGCCATCACGCTTAATGGATCTGCGCTTTACAACAGATGCGTTAAACAGGTTGAAAGTGTGCGGGAAGCGCTGGAGCGTGCCGGTTATGACGACGCCAGTGTGGATCATATTTCCTACGCACAATGCGCCCTGCTGGACGAAACGGTGATGAGCCGTAAGCCCGGAGAAAACGAAGGAGGAGAGGAGCCGAAAGTAGACGAAGGCCAGATGGTCTGGCGTAAAGCGCCACTTCAGGCCCGTTTTTTTGGCTCGCTTCGGGCTGGTGAAGCACTATGGGATCGCATTGCAGAGGTTCTGCGTCAGCCCTCACCGAACCCGGCCGTTTTAACCTGCTATCACCGGGTGATAGCGCTGGGCTTTCAGGGGTTATACAGCCTGAAGACGGTCAGCCAGTCACAGCGGGATGAGGTAGTGAAAGCCCTTTCTGAACGGGTTTCTCCGCCTGATGCAGGCCTGTCTCTGGTTGTTCACCGGAGGGGGACACATCGCTGGAGTCTGATGCGCTCAGTCTGGTTCTGGATAGTGCTGGCCGTCATTCTTACCGGCGTTATCTGGTGGGGGGGGCACCTCTGGCTCCAGTCTCTTTTGTCAGCACAAATACCGGAGCTGCATGGCTAATGCGTAGAACAGTCATCATTTCGGTAGCCCTACACACCTTAGCAGCCGTAGCCGCGCTACTGTGGTTGCTGTGGTATTTCATTCCGACAGGCAACGTTTTCAACGGTCTGTCCACTCTGCTGATCCTCGTTCTGGCAGGCTGGTATGTGTTTAAAAACTGTTGGAGCGAAGTGCCCACATTCGACGTTACCCTCCCGGCCGCTGAACTGCCTTTAACCGACGCCCAGGGCCCCGTTGTACTGGTGTGTGGTGACATGCTGGAAGCGTTATTTCAGGGCGGTCCTCTGCGTAAAACAGCCCAGGGATGGTGGCTGCGGGCTGGTGACGTCAACCGGTTAACTGACGTTGTCCGCAGTATCCAGACGCAGTTCCCGCGCCAGGTTGGTCAGCTCTCGGTGATGTACCGCTGTCTGCCAGATCATCATCAGGATGAAGCCGTTCTTCGTTCCACACTGAAAACGCTCCGCCAGCAGTGTAAGCAGATTAAATCCCTGACGGGTTTCACTCTGCCTGTTGTGTTGAGTGCAGAATTTTCCGGGCCTGAAACGCCGTGGATAATCGTTCGGGGTGATAAACCGATTGTCTGTCCGGTTAATGATTCGCCGCAGGATCTCATCGACTGGCAGCAGGCGGAAGACAATCTCCTGGCGCTGCCAGCCGTCAGTGAGGCATTTTCCTTTATCCGTAATACGCTGGCTGATGAGCTGGAAAAGCCTGATCGGTTAACGCCTCCTGAACGAGCATTCTCCGTGGCAATGCGCCTCGGTACCGTCCTTCCCGGGACAGAGTCAGTCTGGGCCGACTGGCTATATACCCGCACCTGTTTACATTTTTTCCGAAAAACAGGGCAGACAGCACCGGCAAGTTTGTTTCCGGATGCGGTTCTGCCGCTGCTGGCACCTTTTGCTTCAACGGTGCAGGGGGGCCAGCGTACCCGTCGCCTGATCCTGCTGATGTGGCTGTGTGCCCTGACCGCATTGGGTATGTCTGCGCTCAATAATCGTGACCTCATCCGTCAGGTGAGTACCGATTTACAGCGCTGGAATGCAATCCCGATGAACCACTATCGCCCTAAGGCAGAGTCACTGGCCGCCCTGAAGCAGGATGCGCTCCTGCTTGAACGCTGGCAGCGCCAGGGTGAGCCTTTGTGTTACAGCCTGGGCTATTACCCGGGCCGACGTCTGTGGCTGGCCTTGCAGCAGGCTATCGATACCTGGACGCCGCCACCCGCCCCTGAACCAAAACCGGTACCGAAAATTGTACGACTTGACAGCATGTCTCTGTTTGACTCCGGCAAATCGGTACTCAAAGACGGCTCCACCAAAATACTCGTCAACGCACTGGTAGGGATTAAAGCCAGACCGGGCTGGCTGATCGTGGTCAGCGGTCATACAGACAATACCGGCAGCGTTCAGCTAAATCAGACCCTGTCTTTGCAAAGAGCTGAGGCCGTCCGTAACTGGATGCGTGATACCGGGGACGTACCGGAAAGTTGCTTTGCCGTGCAGGGTTACGGCGACAGTCGACCAATTGCATCAAACGACACGCCTGATGGCCGTTCGCATAACCGGCGTGTCGAGATTAGTCTGGTACCGCAGGCTGACGCCTGTCGTCTGCCTGGCGCAAAACACGCGTCACAGGATGTACGTGACGTTTCTACTCGAGAAATGGAGAAGTAAGCATGGCAATCCCGGTTTATCTGTGGCTGAAAGACGACGGTGGCGCGGACATTAAAGGTTCCGTGGACGTGAAGGACCGTGAGGGCAGCATTGAGGTGGTGGCGCAGGAGCATAACCTGTACATCCCGACCGATAATAACACCGGCAAGCTGACCGGAACCCGTATCCACACGCCGTTCCTGTTCACCAAAGAAATCGACGCTTCCAGCCCGTACCTGTACAAGGCGGTGACCACCGGCCAGACCCTGAAATCTGCTGAATTCAAGTGGTACAAAATCAACGACGCGGGTCAGGAAGTAGAGTACTTCAACACGAAGCTGGAAAACGTCAAACTGGTGAAAGTTGCACCGAAAATGCACGACATCAAGGATCCTTCTTTCGAGAAACATAACCACCTTGAGCAGATCGAACTGCGCTACGAAAAAATCACCTGGACCTACAAAGACGGCAACATCATTCATTCCGATTCCTGGAACGAACGCACCACAGCATAAGATTCTGGCGGGCAGATCCCTTCTGTCCGCCTTTTTGTTTTGCTCCGCACCGCGCCTGCCAGACAGACGCTTTGCAGAGCAGGCTCACAATTTATCGGCATGAACCTTATGGGCATCGGTTGACGGCCAGGGGCGGTAGCGTGCCTGAACAAGAGGGAACGACATGGAACATCATTCAGCAGTCCTGCTACGACGACTTAACCCTTATTGCGCCAGAGCACAGGAGGGGGCGGCTTCTTTATGTCAGACCCGTGCGCATGCAGAAATCACGCCTGAGCACTGGCTGCTGAAACTGCTGGAGCAGGGGGAAGGTGACCTGACCGTTCTTACCCGGCGCTATACGGAATTACTGAGTCTTGAGCACAACCTGTCAAAACGCGTTGTTGGTCAGCACGCGGCGCTGAGCGCCATTGCCCAGGGCCTGAGGGCGTCAAAAACCGGCCTGACGCCGGAAAACGGACCGCAGGGGGGCTTTTTACTGGTGGGTCCAGGCGGAGTGGGCAAAACAGAAACGGCGCTGGCACTTGCTGACGTTATGTATGGTGGTGAGAAATCGCTCATTACCATCAACCTGTCTGAATACCATGAGCCGCATACGGTCTCGCAGTTGAAAGGCTCCCCTCCCGGGTATGTCGGATATGGTCAGGGCGGCATTCTCACCAAGGCAGTCCGTAAGCGTCCGTACAGCGTGGTGCTGCTCGATGAAGTGGAGAAGGCCCATCGGGATGTGATGAACCTGTTTTATCAGGTCTTTGACCGGGGCTTTATGCGGGACGGGGAAGGACGTGAAATTGATTTTCGCAATACCGTGATCCTGATGACGTCCAACCTGGGCAGTGACCCGCTGATGCAGTTACTGGAAGAGCAACCAGAAGCTACTGAGAGCGATCTTCATGAGTTGTTACGCCCGATCCTGCGCGATCATTTCCATCCAGCGCTGCTGGCCCGCTTCCAGACGGTGATATACCGCCCGCTGGCAATAGATGCCATGCGAACCATCGTCGGCATGAAGCTGGCGCAGGTGAGTACGCGCCTGCAACGCCACTACGGCATTTCCACTCACACTGGTGAAAGCCTCATCGACACCCTGACGACATCCTGTCTGTTGCCGGATACCGGTGCCCGTAACGTCGACAGCCTGCTTAACCAGCAGATCCTGCCGGTTCTGAGTCAGCAGTTATTGAGCCATATGGCGGCAAAACAAAAGCCGTCCTCGCTACAGCTGACCTGGGATCATGAACAGGGCATTGTGCTGGAATTTGATGAACAGGCAGAAGGAGAGGCGTCATGAGCGGAACACTTATCAGGAAGGCCACCGACGCGGTGCAACAGCTGTCAGGGCAGTCACGTTATCGGGTTGATGTACATGAATGCAGTGATTTCCTTGATGTTCTTCGTTACAGCGCGGTGGAATCACTTAGCCAGCCATGGCGTTATGACGTGGCGGTTACCTGCTCCTCTAAAGATATTGTCTGTGAGTCGTTATTGCTGAAACCGGCGTCATTTACTTTCCAGACCCCGATGTTTGACGGGACACCAGCTCTGCCGGTACGGACGGTTTTTGGCGTAGTGGAGTCCTTTCGCCGTGTGTCCACCTCGAATGATGAGACCCGTTATGCACTGACGATCGCTCCCCGTATTGCCCTTCTGGACTATACGAAAGGGAGCGCGATCTACCTCAACCAGTCGGTCACTGAAGTGGTTGAACAGGTGCTGCGTAAACACGGGCTGGAAGGGCCTGATTTCGAGTTCCGGCTCTCCCGGGAATACCCATCCCGGGAGCTCATCACCCAGTGGCGGGAAACCGATCTTGAGTTTATCCAGCGCCTGCTGGCGGAAGTGGGCATTTACTGGCGCTATGAAATGGATGGCCGTCTTGAACAGGACGTGGTGATTTTCCAGGACAGCCAGGAGCAGTATGAGTTTGGCATCACGCTGCCGTTACGCAACCAGGCCGGGATGAGTGACAGCGGGCAGGAGAGCATCTGGGATATTCAGACTGCATACAATGTCGTGAGTGGAAGTGTGGCCACCCGGGACTACAACTACCGTGAAGCGCTACAACCTCAGGACAGTGCCGAGTGCATTTTCATCAAGGAAGGGATCACCGCCGGAGAAACGTACCATTATGCGGAACCCTTCCTGACAGCAGGTGACGCTGATAGCCCGGAGACCGGGGCATACTTCGCCCGCCTGCGTCACGAACGTATGCTGAATGCGCAATATCAGGTCACCGGGCACTCCTCCAGCCCTCATCTGGCTCCGGGTCAGGTACTGGAAACGGACGGAACGCTTCCCGATGCCGTCAGGGAAGGCATCGTCATCACCACGGTGCGCACCAGCGGTTCGCGCAAAAGTAGCTTTACGCTGACGTTTGAGGGTATCCCCTACAGTGAAACCGTCTGTTATCGTCCGGCACTGCTCAATCGCCCGGTGATATCCGGCTCGCTGCCTGCCCGGGTGGAAAGCACACAGAGAGGCGACACCTGTTCCTGGCTCGATCCGGAAGGACGCTACCGGGTAAAACTGGACTTTGACCGCAACAGTTCTGAACAGGGCTATGCCTGTGTGTGGCTGCGGCTGGCGAAACCGTATGCCGGTGATACGTACGGATTCCACTCCCCGCTTATCGACGGAACGGAAGTGGCCGTCGTATTTGACGGCGGAGATCCGGATCGTCCCTACATCGCCTATGCCCTGCATGATTCAGAACATCCGGACCCTGTCACCAGTGACAATCATACGCGGAACGTCTGGCGTACCCCGGCGAACAATAAGCTGCGGATGGAAGACAAGCGGGGCGAGGAGCATATCAAGCTCGCGACGGAGTACGGCAAAACGCAGCTGAACCTGGGACACCTGGTCAACAGCCAGCGTGAAAAACGCGGGGCCGGTTTTGAACTGCGAACGGATGAGCATGGCGCGGTTCGTGCGGCAAAAGGGCTGTTCCTGACGGCCGATGCCCAGGCCAAAGCCCGGGGCCCGGTGCTGGAAATGGCCCCTGCCATCAACCAGATTCACCAGGCCAACAGCCAGATGCAGGCGCTGAACAGCGCAGCTGAAGCCGCCGGAGCCCTGGTCTGCGACATCAATACCCAGATTAGTTTTGTGACCGACAAAATCAAAGACCTCCAGTCTTCGGTCCTGCTGGGTAGTGCTCCGCAGGGAGTGGCACTGACCTCAGGTGAACATCTTCAGCTCAGCAGCACCCGCAATACCATGATCAATGCCGGTCAACATCTTGATATCGGTGCGATGAAGCAGCTGTCTGTGACGGTGGAAAAAGCGTTAGGACTGTTTGTCCATAAAGACGGGGCGAAGCTGGTTGCCAACCAGGGAGATATCGAGATTCAGGCTCAGCACAACACGATGGCCCTGTTTTCTGAAAAGCAACTGACGGTGACCAGCAGTGAAGACGAAATTATTATCAGCACCCCGGAAACCCTGACACTGAACGGTGGCGGGTCTTACCTGAGACTGAGTAAGAACGGCATTGAGCATGGTTCATCTGGTGAGTTTATCATGAAGACGTCTGACTATCTGGTACCAGGATCGGGCGCAAATCTCCCCAACGAAACACCCAATTTCAGGCTGACGGTTATCACTCAGGAAAGCAAAATCAGCAGCAAATCTTTCAATGACTAAGGGCTGATGATGGATCCATTAATTCCTCATATGCGTAATGTGTTTTTATTTGCATTTTTGCTTTGTTTATCAAATTTTACACAGGCATCCGGGCAAACAAGCCCAGAAAGCATCGTGTACAATTTTTATAAATCATATTTGAAATAAGAATCATCGGACAACAGTCGATTTCTCAGCCAATATGTTTCTGATGAATTAATGAAAAGCATTAATGACTCAATGATGTGTAATTATGATTCTGATGATTCAGTGTCGGCAGAAGAACGCGAAGGGAAATGTTCACAAAATCGCGAATGCAAGCAGTTTAAAGGGCGCTATATTTGTAACTGGCATGGTGCTTGGGTTGATACTGATGTTGATTATTTTACAAAATCACAAGATGTTTATCCTTCATGGAAAGTAAGTATAAGTACCTTTGATGTATATCAGAAAAAGAATGACTCTTCAGTTAACGTTATTTTAGGAGCAGATTCCGAGCCTAAAGTTAAATTTAAGGTTGTGCTGGAAAGAATTGATGGGGAGTGGAAAATCACCAGCGTAACGGAACAATAAGAATGTAGTCATTTTCTAAATTTCTCACCTCGACTACTTATACAAATACCAACATATCTACGGAGAGACGTTCATGTTGAAGAAGATTATTTTTGCTTGCTGTTTATTCTGCGTGGCCAATATAGCCTCAGCTTCAGCGAACGATAGTTCAATGCCTCGGGAAATTGTTGCAAATTTTTATCATGATTACCTCGTCGCATCTGAAATGCCTGATATGGAATCAGCTGATAAACTAACTCAAAAAGCTATTTTTGAATATACAACTGAGCATCTCAGAAGTCTGCGGGATAATGATGAATCAGGTGCTGATTATTTTGTCGATGCTCAGGATATTTGTGAAGAATGGAAAGACAGCATTAATGTGGAAACTGTTTCAGAGAATGACCAGGTCGCACAAGTGAAGCTAATATTAGGATATGGTAAGGGCGTATCCCTGTATGCCGTTAACCTGGTTAAAGAAAAAGGGAACTGGTTAATGGATTCTGTTAAGCCCATATCTCATAGTAGTATTTATTGCCCTCGGCAAGCAGAGGGGGAAGAATAAATGCTGGACAAGAAAGTAGCAGTTAGTGTTTTAAACACTCAGGCCCAAGCCAGAGCGAAAATTAACGCTGAAAATTTTAAAAATGGCATAGATAAAAAACTTAAATATGGCGAGTCAAAATGTGCCCGCTATGTTAAAAAAGCATTAATAGCTGGAGGGGTATCTGCAAAAAATTCAGGAATTGAATCAGCTAAAAATTATGGCCCATGGTTGCTTGAAAATAACTTTAAAATTGTGGATAGCGCTACAACAGTGCGTACTGGCGGTGTATTCACAATTTCTGGTCAGCAAGCGGGGGATGTTGTCGTAATCCAGGCAGCACCACATCATGTGCATGGTCATATGGCGATGTTTAATGGTACACACTGGGTATCTGATTTTGTCCAGGAAAGGGGGTTCTATCCTGCCCAGATATATCGTGATCAAAACATACGCTATACACTTTATCGTTATGACGATAATACCACATCAGAGCAGAACGCCACGGCTACCCAAAAAGGAAAAATTAAGATTGTCTGGCCGATCCCTTCTAATAACCGGGGAAGTGAGTTCAATAATCAGGAAGAGATCCTCTCTCATGTCGGGGGGGAATCCACCGGGCAGTATATGATTGGCCGAAGTGGGATGTGGCATGGCGGGATCCATATCACGGAAGCAACGACCCCGTGGTGTGCTCTGAGTGGCAAGTCTCGTCTTGAAGCACTGGATTTCCCGGTCCTCTTTAAAGGCGAGCAGGCTGTGCGATGCATGGCTGACGGCGTAGTGGTTGCTTATCGTGTCTGCAAGGATTATCTGACGCTTGCATGGGAATCCGGCCCACTGAGCTTTTCCGGTTCGTTTGTTCTGGTTAAACACTTTATTCAACTAGGGGAGAAAGAATCCAGCGGGCTGCATTTCTATACCCTGTATATGCACCTTGCCCCCTATTCAGCCTATAGTGTCAATCCGGCGGAAACAAAGTGGACAGTCCAGGATACGCTTACTGCCTACGATCCAGAATGGGTCATGACCGCCAGTACCAACAATAAAAGTACCAGTGAAAGCTATCGCAAGGGCACGATCCCAAAAGGATCTATTGTTGAGTGGGATAAAACAGACAGCGGCCTCCATACTGTTGCATTTAATAAGCGAGAGTATGGCCTTGTTACCTTTGTTAGCCTCTCAGAACAGGCGTTGAAAAAGGGCAAGAAAACATCCCTGAAGCCAGGGCAGCAATACTGGATGCTTGTGGACAAAAACAACCTGTCTCCTGGCACTGATGGGGTGGTACAGCCTTCCTGGTGGCAGAAACTCATGCCGCCAGCAAAAGAAGCGATGAAATTTGACGAGGTAGTATGCCCGACTCCCTTTGCTATCAGTGCAGGTGATCCTGTTGGTCATATGGGATATTATCAGGCACCTAAGGATGGCGGATATGAAGCGCGATACCAGGTTCATATCGAATGCACGAGTATGGATGATAATCTGGAAACGTTCCTGACCAACCCTGAGCAGGTGGGAAAAAAAAAAATCCAATCTGGCTGAAGTACTCTCCGGGCCTTGCGTTGTACAAAAAAGATGTTGCAACAGGAACATTCACAAAGGATACAAGGGTAACAACCAGAGCGGGGACCCTTCCACTGAGTCAGGTGCAAACGGAAGTCGATAAGTCGACCAAACAGGAATACTGGCAGCTGCGACCAGAAAATGCTTACGCCCCCAAAGGCCAGACGGAACCTCAACTTTTGTCGCAGTATGATCTGGCAAAACTGGGCTTCAGAACTGAAACCGCAGAACCTGCCAGCTTTGATTACCTGGATGGAAAAAACCAGCCCACTGGATTCTTCCGCAGCCTAATCAACTCGCTCTATGAGGCTGCGACCGGTGATACACGAACCAGTCATGCTCTCGTGAAGCATAATTATCAGCGCCTGCTGGATAAAATTGATAGCGGAAGTGACCGATATTCGCCAATGGAGTACTGGAGAGCACTTCATAATCCCGACTATCGTGACACCATCCAGAAAACAATCGTAAAACATCCCAGCGATTGGTACTTCAAAAAAGGTGACGCTATTTGGCAACCTTTCCTCAATGCGCTGAAAAAAGAAGCCCCAGAATGGAAGAAATACAGTGAAGATTTTATCGATAAAATGGCATGGATGCAGGATGTTACATCCGAAAAACTAGGACCTTCACTGTGGCACATGCATCCGATTATGTTCTTAGGCTTTATGAAAAAATCATCAGGAACATGGCCGCTTGGGAAAACTTCAGAGCGATATGAATCTGGAGGAAGGGGGCCTGGGGTAATTTCATCTGGAAAAGGAGATCATGGTGGTGTGTCATATGGAATGTATCAATTATCTTCTAAAATGGGAACGGTTAATAAATATATTGCTGTGTCAAAATACCAAGATTTATTCGAAGGTAAAGAACCCGCCACACCTGAATTCAATAAAGTATGGAAAAAAATTGCGGTCGATCACAAAGAAGAATTTGCACAGGATCAGCATCTTTTCATTGAAAAAACACACTATCAAGTACAAATAGACTTGTTAGCATCTAAAGGGCTAAATTTTTCACATTCTCGTGCCGCAATCAATGATATGATTTGGTCGACTTCCGTTCAATATGGCCCTACAACTGGTTTAATTTCGAGAGCGTTGAAAGGAAAGGATTTTGAAACATTAACAGATGCAGATGTGATAACTATTGTTCAGGACTATAAAATAAATCATGTTGAAGATCTTTTCCCATCATCCCCGACTTGGTGGGACGATCTAAAAACACGAGCTCTGACAGAGAAGAAAGATTTATTAAAGTTAAATGAGTTAAATCTGGAGTTAAAAAATGAAGATTAAATTACTTGCATTACTTGTTTTTTTGCCTGTTATTTCTTTTGCAAAGGAACCACAAACTTGCAATTCCTCGATGCAATCTCATCCGGATATGATCGACTGCATACAAACCAGCACAAAAAAAACAGAGGACTCCATTAAAGAGATTATTACCAAATCTGGTAAGGAGTATTCAATTGATATGGCGTTTTATAATAGTCAACGGAAGTCTATTTCTGAACGATGCAGCTTATATAACTCGATGGAAGGTCAACGAACAGATTTGATAGAAAACCAATGCGAATATGATGGTGTAGAGCAACTAAATGATTTTATTAAAACCTATATGAAGACAGTTGATAATTATTAAAATGAACATAAAACTCTCTTTGGCTATGTTAATTTTAATGGCATCGGCAACATATGCTCAATGTTCTCAAACCAAAGATGTTGATATGCTGGTAACGGCAAGTAAGGTGAAAAACTCTGGTTTTGTCGATGGGCAAACAGGTCGCGTTACTACTGACTTAAATGGTGACGGTAAAAAAGATATCATCGAGTATACATTTCTGAGTTCAACACCACCAGGTACTTGCGATCAATCGAACTGTATGTCTAACCTCGACAATTCTCCTACTTTAACATTCAAAATCACAATACATGATGGAAAATCAATAGATGCAGCATATATGTGTACATCCATTGGCATATCCAAAAAATCACACAAAGGGCTAAAAGATATTTTTTGCGGACCCAAATATATCTTGAGATGGAAAGGTGACGAGTATGATACAGAATAAACATTCAAAAGCATTTACATGCCATTGAATCAAGAATGGGTCTTTTTAATTGTAGAACCAGGCACTTATAGGTAAGTTAAATTACTAATGCCGCTACTGGATTTTTCAAATACAATGAAGATTAAGAACAAAGCGCTGACTTTACTTCTAATACTCCCTTGCATTTCACATGCTGTACTAACCGACTATTCCAAGATCGAAACTGATTGTCGCAAACTGAATCAAGATATAAATAACTCTGTTGTAATGGGTTGTGCCGACCAGGCATCAGACGCCGCAAAGAAAGATATGAATATTGTTTACCAGAAAATATACAAAATCATTAAAGCGCGTGAAATATCTGACATTACAAGTAAATTCGAGACGGCGCAAAAAAACTGGATTGCATCACGTGAAAATTGGTGTGATGTTCAAGGGTTTATAATCGGTTCGCCGATGTACAGCGTATGCCGTATGGACATGAATATTTCAAGAGTGAATGAGTTAAATGACTTACTGAAACAGATTCAGGATTAATATATCTGGAGGCTAGTTACTTTAAACTAATGATAATTATTAACTCACAGAGGTCCTTATTAATGCTCCAGATTATCCGCAAAGGCGATAAAACTACCCACGGTGGTTCAGTACTGACCGCCTCAGAAACGATGAAATTCGGCGGTATTGGCGTTGCCCGTAAAGGCGACAAAGTGTCCTGCCCGGTTCAGGGACATGGCCCTACTACTATCGTAGAAGGCAACCCTGATTACCTTGATCATGGTATTCCGGTTGCCTTTCACGGTCACAAATGTGCCTGTGGTTGCACATTGATCAGTTCATTTGCCGCAGCAAAGGTTGCCTGATTATGCCCGTCTGGCTGGATGCCATCCCTGAAAAGGCTCCTAAGGTAGCACGTCCCGGCACCGGTCGTTGGCTGCTATTCCTCGCGTTTGTCATGCTGGGGGGCATAGCGCTCACGCTATGGTGCTGGACGTCAGAGCGAACCGGATTTGTCTTCTGGTTAACCGCTCTGGGTCTTCCATTTTGCACCTGGGGGCTTATTTTCGGCTTACGCCGATTTGCCTATAAAGCAGAACAGGTCGGTGCGGAATCACGCAATGCCGAGCGGGAAGCACTCATCGACAGTGAAATTCTGCGCGGTCAGCGCTGCGCCTGGATCCTCGGTACTTATATTCAGAGTCCGGCCGGAAACAAAGCCGATGACCTGCTGAAGGCAATGAAAGTCGCAGCTCCTGTTATCGAATTCTCTCGCCCAAGAGGATGTGACAAACCGGTCAGATACGCGGCATTACCAGAATATCAGACTGATTTAACGAAGGCCCTGAAAGCAGCGGTTAATAAACTGACCACACGTGTAGAGGGGATAGTTAAGCCGCTTCCGCCCGAGCTGCCATGCTGGCTGGTGCTGGATTGTGATAACGATCTTTATCCCCTGTTTGAAGAGCAGCTTAAAGCCAAGCTCTCACTCAAGACGGGCAGGATTTTTCGCCTGATGGCCGGAAAAGGGCTGGGGGCGTTTGATGCCTGGCTGGACAAGCGATGGGATACTCCGGGCATTTTGGTTGCCATCACGCTGTCGTTACCGGCGTCTCCCCGGGAAGAAGATGCTGATGCTGTCTCAATGGTGGTATTGAGCAACCGCAAAGCCCATGCCTGGGCGGATGCGCTTCGCCTTCATCGCCCCGAAAGGGGAACAGAAACAACGCTCACAAAGACACTTACCCGGGCGCTGATCTGGTCGAAGACCCTGCCCAATGAACTCAAAGGAGGCTGGATCTCCGGTCCCACATTGACGTCGGGCAGCGGCTGGAATAATGCCTGCGAAGAGAGCGGAGTGGAATTTAGCCTTTCAGAAGACAATTCCAGTATCGATCCCGTGCTGGGATATACCGGCCATGCTGCGCCATGGCTGGCCATCACGCTTGCCGATGCGGCTTTTGAACAACGAGGCCCCCAGGTTATCGCCGCCCAACCCGTCGCTGACAAGGACGACATCTGGGTCGCCGTCATCACCAAAGAAGAAGTTCGCAAGGAATCGCCTAAGAATGTCTAAGGTAAAAGTAAAAACTCTCATCGGCTCCGTTGTGACTGTCGCCTTTTTCCTGACAGCCATCGTGGCATTTTTGTTTTATGCCTTTCCGGAAAATGTGGCCTCAGCCACCGGCTTCGGACCGTATAACGGTCAACGAATACTCACATTCTGCGCCATTATGGTTGCTGCGATGTTTTTACTCGGCTGGCTGACAGAGAAGGCTTTCGACTTCGCCGGTAAATCCGGGTTGTATTTCCAGTGGGGGCAGAAAAAGGCTGAGAGTATCACTCCGGTGGCAAACACCATTCTCAGTGAAGAAGATGACGATGAGCTGGTCTTCAGCGAAGACGCCGTGTCTGAACACCTGCGCTTTCGCTATGGACGCCGCTGGCAGCGTAAAGTGCGACTCCTGCTGGTGATGGGCAACCCGGACGACGTCCATAAAGCAGCCCCGGGTCTGTGTCATGACCTCTGGCAGGAAGGCGACGGCAACGTACTGATTTATGGCGGTGATGCGCAGTCACTTCCGGATGAGAACTTCCTTTCAAAACTGAAGCGTCTGCGATCTCGCCAGTCGGTTGATGGCATTATTCAGGTGATGAGTACTTCAGCCCTCCCGACAGATAGCGAACGGGATGCTTTCTTGCGTTGCCGCCAAAAAGCCGATCATCAGCTGGGCTGGCAGGCGCCTGTCTGGCTGTGGCTGACTGACAAAGCCAAAGTTGCTCAGCAGGACGCGGACACGGCTGCGACAGGGGTGATATTCGGACCGGAAGGCACTGTAAAAGAGGCGGATAAGGCATTGACTACGCTGTCTCAGCGCCTGCAAAAAGTCGGTATGGCACAGATACTGAATAATCCGGCTCATAACGGCCTGCTCCAGTTATCTTTCCGCCTGCAACACGAACTGAAAGCCAGTCTGACCGTTTTGCTCAGCGGGTTGATGCAGGGATCTGCGGCCTGGCGATTACGCGGAGTCATGTTCAGCCCTGAGATGGCCGTTGCCGGAACGGTGCCGAACACGCGCCTCGACACGCCGACATGGAAAGCCGTGATTGATGACTGTGATGCCGTCAGCGGCAGGAAGCTGGGCTTCGACTGGCTGAAGATGCTGCGGTTAATTCTGCTTTCCCTGATTGTCCTGTGGGGGACCGGTACCTTGCTGTCCCTGATCGTTAACCGTACCCAGATTTATGAGGCACAGGAAACAGCGAGGCAGGCAGCGGATACCGCAAAACCACTGGCTGAACGCCTGCACAACCAGCTTGTACTACAGCAAGCCATTGCCCGTCGGCAACATCGTGAGGCGACCGGCGCCCCATGGTACACGCGCTTTGGTCTTAATCAGGACAGTGAAACGCTGGCTGCTCTCTGGCCGCTGTATGAGATAAACAACGCACAGCTGATGAGGGATGCCACCGCAGATTATCTCAGGCAGTTGCTGAATGCTTTTGTGCAACTGCCTCCTGCCAGTGATGCCCGTACGCAGGGAACACAGCACACCTATGGCGTGCTCAAAAGTTATCTGATGCTGGCCCGTCCTGACAAAGCAGACGCAGACTGGCTGGCAAAAAACGTACTGGTAGTCTGGCCGAAGCGTCAGAATGTGGCGGATGGCACATGGCAGGACCTGGCACCGAAACTGCTGGGTTTCTACGCACAGAACCTCCCGGCTCATCCGGAATGGAAAATTAAGCCTGACGCGGAATTAATCAGCACGGTCCGTCAGATCCTGCTCAAGCAGATTGGCCAGCGGAACGCTGAGTCCGGGTTATATCAGGACATGCTGAAGCGCGTGGCCAGCAACTGGCCTGATTTAACGCTTGCAGATATGACCGGCGACACTGATGCCTCAACGGTATTCAGCACTGACGAAGTCGTCCCGGGAATGTTTACGCGTCAGGCCTGGGAAGAGCAGGTTCAGGATGCGATTAACGAGGTCGTCAAGACACGCCGCGATGAAATTGACTGGGTACTGACGGATAAGACGCACCAGACAAGGAGCGATATCTCCCCGGAGGCGCTAAAGGCCCGCCTGACTGAACGCTATTTTACCGATTTTGGTAACGCCTGGCTGAACATGTTCAACAGCATTCAGTGGCAGGAAGCTACGTCACTTTCCGAAGCGATTGCCCAGCTCAATCTGATAGGCGATGTCCGCCAGTCACCGCTGGTTGCCCTAATGAACACGCTGGCCTGGCAGGGGAAAACGGGGGGGAAGGGAGAACGACTTGCCGACTCGATAGTGGACTCAGCGAAAAAACTGATCGGTCAGAAAAAAAATGCCAGACAGTTTATTGAACAGGCACAGGGCCCTAAAGGTCCGCTCGATGGCGTGTTTGGACCGCTGATGGGGCTGATGGAAGGTAAAGATGGCACAGGTGCCAACGGTAACCTCAGTTTCCAGTCCTGGCTGGCTCGCGTAACCCAGGTGCGGCTCAAGCTTCAGCAGGTCACCAGCGCCCCGGATCCGCAGGCTATGTCGCAGATGCTGGCCCAGACAGTATTCCAGGGCAAAGCCATCGATCTGACCGATACCCGCGATTACGGCAGTCTGGTTGCGGCGAGTCTGGGTCAGGAGTGGAATGGATTTGGTCAGTCGTTATTTGTGCAACCGCTGGATCTGGCCTGGCGGCAGGTACTTGCCCCGGCTGCAGGTAGCCTCAATGCCCGCTGGCAGACAACTATTGTCGAACAGTGGAATAAGGCCTTTGCGGGACGATACCCCTTTAAAGCCACCGGCAGCGATGCCTCGCTGCCGTTACTGGCTCAGTTCCTGCGTAGCGACTCGGGTCGAATCACTACTTTCCTGAAAACTAATCTTGGCGGGATCATCCACCTGGAGGGGAATCGCTGGATCGTTAACCCTTCCACAAGTCAGGGGATGGTTGTCAGTCCGGATTTCCTCCGGGCGATTAATCAGCTGGCGGAACTGTCAGATATCGTGTTCTCTCAGGGCGATGCGGGTGTTCACTTCGAACTGATGGCGCGACCTACACGGGATGTTGCCAGAGTGCAGTTAATCCTCGATGAGCAGAATCTGGACTTTTTCAACCAGATGGAAAGCTGGCAGAAATTCACCTGGCCGGGGAATACTTACTACCCCGGCGTATCGCTCAGCTGGCGAAGCGTCAACAGCGGTATGCAGCTCTATGCAAACAACCAGGGTAACTGGGGTTTCATTCGCCTGCTGGACAAAGCCCTAATCACGCCTCTTGATGCGAGCCGCATGCAGCTGATGTGGATCACGCCCGATGGGAATCCACTGAAGTTTGTGATGCGCAGCGAGCTGGGCGACGGTCCTCTGGCGTTACTGAAGCTTCAGGGTTTCACGCTGCCTGAAACCATATTTACGGTTGCAGCCAGCGCTGAAGAGGTCGAATAAAGATGAGACAAGGAAAAACATGAGTTCACCCCAGGCACTGTTATCGGCATGTACCACAAATCAGGAAGAGCAGCAGCATCTTATCGGAAAAGCCTCCAGCGCCCTATCATTATGGGATAACTGGCTGCACCCGTTCACCCCGGGGTCTGAAACCGGGGACGATCCCGCATACGATGATAATTTTCTGCTGATGCGTGAAGAAATCAATAAGATATCGGGTACCGATTCAGCGCGGTTGTGCGAGCTGGCCCGAAAGTGTCTTTACGAATGCGCAAAAGACATTCGTGTGGTGACCTGGTATGTGCAGGCCCGACTCAGCCGCGACGGTGAAAAAGGGTTGGCTGAAGGTTTATTGCTGCTTGTCGCAATGCTGACTCGCTACGGGCAGGCATGTCATCCCCAGCGTCCCGCAGCACGTAAAGCTGCGCTGCAGTGGCTGAACAGTGCAAAAGTGATTGATTCACTGCAGTTATGGCCTGAGGTAGACCGCAATGATGCCGGTCTTACGGCGGGCGCCATAAGCCTGCTTGAATCCACAGTGGCGGACTGGCCGGAAGCCGAGAAACCGTCTTTTGCAGGGCTTTGTACCACTCTTGAAAACCGCCTGGCACGTTCGGGGGGGATGGAAGCACTGGTCCCCCAGAACAGCAGTACTCAGGAGCACGGACGCGAACCGGCCCACTCGGATTCACCACAACTGTCAGCGGTAAAATCGGGCCGCGATTTACTCGACCAGGCAAAGTTACTTTCTCGCTGGCTGAGTGAGCAGCCGCAGGGCTGGCTGGCCTCTTACCGGCTGATAAAGACCGTGCGTTGGGACACGGTCGATCAGATCCCTCCGCTGGACAGTAGCGGGCGCACCCGCCTGTTACCGCCGAAGGTCGAGTATCGGGCTCAACTAAAGCGGCTCTGGCTTCAAAAAAACTGGACTGAACTGGTTGAGCAGGCCAGTCAGATGTTTTGCGAGGGCGTGAATCATTTCTGGCTCGATCTTCAATGGTATCTCTGGCAGGGGCTCAGTCATGCCGGTCACCCGTGGGATGCCTGGACAGATTCCGTTCTTCTTGATCTGCGACTGCTACTTCAGCGCCTTCCGGGACTTGAAGGCCTGGCATGGAATGACGGTACTCCCTTCGCTGATGAAGTCACCTCCGCCTGGATCGCTGGAAAAGTGAATGAAGAAGGCCTGCTGTATGGCGATGAACCCGCAACCGTCGTTAATGGCCAGGCTGATGATGTGCTGCTTCTTGAATCCGAAGCTATGGCAAAAGGCGACGCGGAAGGACCCGAGGCGGCGCTTGCCTGGCTCCAGTCCCGACCAGGAATGGACACACCACGCCATCGCTGGCTGATACGCCTGCTGATGGCCCGGGTGGCAGAGCAGTATGGTCGAAACGATATGGCGCTTCACCTGCTTGGCGAACTGACCACCAGTGCACCACAGCTGACGCTGGAAGACTGGGAACCCGCACTGTTGTTTGAAGTCCAGGCTCGTCGCCTGAAGCTGCTGCGCCTGAAAGCCGGTCGCAGCGAATCTGATAAATCCCGTCTGATGCCTGAGATGGATACGCTATTGGCGCGTCTGATCGCCATCGACCCGGCCCGTGCCATGGCGCTCTGTGGCTAATGTACTCTTTAATAATTTTCAGGAATGCCGTTCATGGATGATTTAACCCTGCGCTATTACGAAGCAGAGATGCGCTACCTGCGAGAAGCCGGTAAAGAGTTTGCCCGGGCTCATCCGGACCGAGCAGCAATGCTTAATCTGGATAAACCTGGCGCCCGCGATCCCTATGTGGAACGTCTGTTTGAAGGCTTTGCCTTCCTGATGGGCCGTTTGCGTGAAAAGCTGGATGATGATCTGCCAGAGCTCACCGAAGGGCTGGTGAGTCTGCTGTGGCCGCACTATATGCGCACCATCCCGTCGCTGGCCATCGTTGAGTTCTCCCCTGACTGGCGTAGTCTGCGTCAGGCCGAAATGCTGGCGGAAGGCTTCTCCGTTCTGTCACGTCCTGTCGGGCCGCATAAAACAGCCTGTCAGTACCGGACAACCCGCGATGTGCCGCTACAACCGCTGCACCTTGCTGACGCCCGCCTGCATACGGAAACCGATGGCCGCTCTGCTATCCGTCTGCGCTTCGAATGCCCTGAAAAAGTGGACTGGCGTAAAGCCGGGATCGACAAGGTCGCCATATTCCTCAACGCAGAGAGTCCGGTTAGCTCTGCGCTGCATCTGGCAATGACCCGTCGAGTCCACGCCATGTATGCCCGCCACGCAGGGACATACGCCGAACGTCATCAGTTTGATGGCTGGTGCAAACCCATGGGCTTTGATGACAATGACGGCCTGTGGAAGAAAGCCGATACTGCCTTCAGCGGTTACCAGCTACTGCTGGAGTATTTCAGCTTCCGTCCGAAGTTTATGTTTGTGGAAATGCGCGGCCTCGAGGCCATCGGGCTCACTGCGGCCAGCACCTGGTTTGAAATCGACATCGTGCTCAGTGAAGCCTGGTCATCCGATCTGCCTTTTGAAACGGAAAACTTCCGGCTGCACTGTGCGCCGGTCATCAATCTCTTCACCCTGGAAGCCGACCCGCTGACGCTTAACCCGCTGGAGAACGAATACCTGCTCAGGCCGCTGCGTCTTCAGGATGGTCACACCGAGATTTACAGCGTCGATAACATCCATGGCGCGGTGAAGAATGGCAAACATCCTTATGTGCCGTTCACCAGCTTTCGGCACCGGGGCGGTATGATGCGCCACGATGCTCCTGAGCGTTATTTCCACACTCGCGTGAAACGCGGCCCCTCTGGTCTGTACGACACCTGGTTAATTCTCGGGGGGCGCTCGTTCGAGCTGGAGCAGCTGTCCGATAAACCAGAATCCCTTTCGATGCGAATAACCGGTACCAACGGCCAGCTTCCGCGTAAGGCACTGGAAAGCACTCTGCTGGACAGGGTGGTCAAAACCGGCAAAGTGCCCGTCAGTGTACTGAACGTCACAGCACCGACAATGCCGTTATATCCCCCGGCAAACGATCGTTTTCACTGGCGGGTGATGAGTCACCTCGGATCAAACTTCCTCAGCATGATGGACAATCCGGAAGTGCTGCGGGGCACGCTGGCGCTCTATGACTGGACCGACGATGAAATGAATCGCCGTCGGCTTGAAGCCATCGTCGCTGTGAAGCACACCCTGATCCGCCGTTTTGAGAAGGGCTTTATGCTCAGGGGCGTTGACATTGAGGTCACGCTGAATACGGATAATTTTGCAGGCGAGGGCGATGTAAATCTCTTTGGCGAGATGCTGCACCGATTCTTCGCGCGCTATGCCGATATTCACCTCTTTAACCAGCTCACGCTGGTGCTGCAACCGACAGGGAAACGACTGAGATGGCGCGAGAATCACAGCCAGCACGTACCGGGCTGACGCTGGCCCTTAACAAAGATATCTGGCGGGCCAATTTTTATCGTTTCTGCCAGCTGTTGGAACAGGAAAATCCGGACGCGCCGAAACTGGGCACTACCAGCCATCCGGGCGACGACCCGGTACGATTCAGGCCCTGGCCAGGTATGGGGTTCCCGGTCAGTACCCTGAAAGCGGTGGAGACCGACGAAGACCATCCGACATTGCCCCCAACGGTCCGTACGACATTTCTTGGTGTGTATGGGGTGGACTCCCCTCTGCCGACGTCCTGGCTGGACGATATCGCGCAGCGCCGTGAAGGACACGAGGCGGTCACTTCATTCCTGGACATTTTCAGCCACCGGATCACTACGCAGTATTACCGGATCTGGCGAAAATACGCGTATCCGGCAACCTTCGAGGCCGGTGGGCGAGATGCCACATCACAGTGTCTGCTGGGGCTGGTGGGACTCGGTATACCGGGTACGTCTGAGCAGGTGGCAACGCCGGTGTCCCGCTTTCTGGCCCTGCTGGGCACCATGCGTTTGCCCACGCGTAACGCCGAAGGCATCCGGGCTGTGGTGAGCCTGCTGGCGCCAAATACCCGGGCAATAATCACCGAACCGGATCCGGTTAAGGTTCGTATCGATAACCGCAGTGGGCTGGGGGGCGGAAACCGTATCCGTCTTTCGCAGCGGGCCACGCTGGGTAAAACGGCCAGGGAAGCATGCAGCCGGGTACTGGTGACGCTGGAGACAGCGGATCCGGACGAGGCGGAAGGCTGGTTACCCGGTGGTGTCCTCCATACCGATTTGCTGGTCCTGCTGCGCGTCTATCTCGGCTACCGCAGTGACGCCCGACTGCGTCTCACCGTACCTGTACGATTGCTGCCTGAGCCCCGCCTTGGCAAAGGCAGGCTTATCCAGCTGGGCCGCACCGGCTTGCTGGGCCTGAAAGCTGGCAAGCTCAGCAATAGTCGGGAGAGTCTGACCGTCAGTCTGGGCTGCTATGAAGGGTTGCAATGTTCTGCGTTACCGTCCGCTGAAGACGGGCACTACCGCTTCGAATAATCACGTACTCCCACTCTCAATAAAGGAACTTTTGAATGGCAACAATAACCCGCTGGTGGGCGCTGACGCTTATTGCCTGTAGCCTGCTCGCTGGCTGCGGTCTGACGCAGACCGTCACGGACGGTACGGTCAGCATCACGAAATCCATCTTCTACAGGAAAATTAAAACGCTGCATCTGGATTTTACCCCGCGTACGGCCATTAACGCCGATGGCGCACAGACGCCGCTGGCGACCATGGTGAGAGTCTATCAGCTCAGGGATCGTAAAGCGGTTGATGCCGCCGATTACCAGACGCTACTGCGCAAGGCCGATACGGTACTTAAGGACGATATGCTGGCGTCAAAAGCGCTGCTGGTGATGCCCAACGGCAGCGTGACGCTCAATATGCCCATGGATGAAGATGCTCAGTTCGTGGCGGTGGTGGGACTGTTTAACCGCCCGGATCAGAAGGATAACCGCTGGCGCATGGTGCTGACCCGTGACGACCTCGACCCGGACAAACCCCGCACGATTGAGCTGGCTGATGGCTGGCTCAGCCTTGTGCCGGTGAAGGAGTGACGTGATGGATAACTGGTCAGCGCTTTTTGACGGACAGACCCGCTATGTTCTGGATATTAATGACAGTTCAGTGAAGCCGGATGTTCTGCGTTTTTACGGCAGGGAAGCACTGAGCGAACCATTCAGATGGGACATCGAGTTCACCACGCTGCAGGCGAACATCCCCCCGGAAGAGGTGCTGATGAAATATGCCTCCTTCCGCATGCGTGGCGGCAAAAATATCCACGGCATGGTGACCCGCCTGGAATGGCTGTCCACATCAAAGGATCAATCTCACTACCGGCTTACGCTCAGTTCCCGCCTGGCGCTTCTGGGATACACCCGACAGTGCGCGGTATATCAGAATCAGTCCGTTCCTGAGGTGGTTGAGCAGGTGCTGCGTAAACACGGGCTGGAGGGACCTGATTTTGAATTCAGACTGGAGCGCACCTACCCATCACGTGAAATTATCACCCAGTGGCAGGAAACGGATTTGCAGTTTATCCGGCGCATTCTGTCCGAGGTGGGGATTTACTGGCGCACGATGATGGACGACGTGCGCGGTCTGGATACGTACATTTTTGTCGACAGCCAGCTTAACTACCAGTTTGATGTGCGCCTGCCGTACAGCGAGCCATCGGGGTTGTTCGACGGCGCGGCAGAATCGGTCTGGGATGTGCGGACCTGGCACAATATCGCCACCGGCACCGTCGTCACGCGGGATTACAACTACCGGACAGCCACCACGCCGATGGATACGACGGTCAGCGTGCGGAATGATGCGGTGACCACCGGGGAGCATTACCGCTACGCGGCGCCTTATCGTGAAGCGGGCGATGACGCCAGCCCGGAGCCGGAGACCGAATCCGGCGCGTTCTGGGCCCGGCTTCACCACGAGCGGGAGCTCAACAGCTCGGCACGCATTCACCTGTTCAGCAATGCTTCGCACCTCTCCCCCGGGCAGGTGCTGGAGCCGCAGGGGAATGTCATTACGGCCCTGCAAGAAGGCGTGCTCCTCACGCTGGTGACCTTTCGTGGCGCCCGTGATTCCCGTCTGCATGTGTCGGTATGGGGCATGCCATACACCGAACGTTACTGTTTCCGCCCGGCGGAAATCCCGCGTCCGGAAATCCACGGCACACTTCCGGCCCGGATTGAGAGCCGGGAAAAGAATGATATCTACGCGCACCTGGACGAACAGGGGCGCTACCGGGTGAAGCCGGACTTCGACCGGGAGGGGACGGAACCCGGTTACGGTTACCTGTGGCTGCGGATGGCGAAGCCTTATGCCGGTGAAACGCTGGGCTGGCATACGCCGCTCATCGATGGCACCGAAGTGGCGATTGCGTACAGTAATGGTGATATCGACCTGCCGTACATCGCGTATGCGCTGCACGACTCGGAGCACCCGGACCTTGTGAACCGGGACAATCACACCCGAAACATCCTCCGGACGCCTGCCAACTCAAAATTACGCATGGAAGACAAGCGCGGTCAGGAGCACATTAAACTCGCCACGGAATACGGCAGGACGCAGCTCAACAGCGGGCACCTGGTGGATGCACAGGGGCAACGTCGCGGCACGGGCACCGAGCTGCGCACCGATGAGTGGGGCACGATACGTGCCGGTAAAGGGTTGTTTGTCAGCACGGATGCGCAGGCGAAAGCGCAGGGTGACGCACTGGATATGAGCGCTGCGCTGAAGGAAATCGACAGGCTCAATCAGCAACTGCAGCAGCTGGAAATGGCCGCGGAGCAGGCGCAGGCGCTGAAAGCGGACGTGGACAGCCAGATAGAGATGTTTGAGCAGCGGCTGAAACCGCTCAATGAAGCCGTGCTTTTCTCGGCGCCGGAAGGCATGGCCCTGACCAGCGGGGAAGATATGCAGCTGGCCGCCAGCAAAAACGTCGCCATTAATGCTGGCGGAGATATCAGCACAGGTGCGATGGGCAACCTGACGCTACTTACCGGAGAAAAGCTCGGCCTGTTTGCCCGCACCGGTCAGCTGAGCCTGAAATCCGGCGAAGGGCCAATCGATGTTCAGGCGCAAAACGCCAGCATGCGGTTGTTCGCGGAGAAGAAGCTGACGCTGAGCTCAGCGAGTGATATCTCCCTGGCCGGAAAAAAGCGTATCACCCTAATTGGTGGTGGCAGTTACCTGAAGCTTGAGCCCGGAAAGGTCGAGTATGGCACGACTGCGTCGTATATGCGCAAAGTGAAGCGGACAATGGCTGCGGGAAGTAGTGCCCTGGAACAGGGACCGGCTGAAATGCCCGCCCCATTACCAGATTTGTCATGTGGTCCAAATACCGCGTGTTTCAGGGTCCTGGATTCCTTAACCGGATCTGAAGATATGGAGTTTGCATATCAAGTACAGACATCTACCGGTACAGTGGTAGGAAGAACTGATTCAGCCCTGACGCATGCAGTAAATTCAGATACCGAAGAAAACGTAAACCTGGACTATGTTTTTCAGATCAGAGCGGGGACAAGGTAATGGCAGTTTCATCAACAACCACCACAAAAGAGCAAGAGCAGCAGGAAAAGAAGGTCAGTGTTGATTTCTTCCACATTGACATGATTCCGGATGCCATGGAGAAAATGAAATGGCCTGTGGCTGCAAAGTTAATGAGGCATTGGTTTGATACCAAACCTTCATTTTCATATACGGCGCAATCAAAAAAAAGTGCTCAAGATGCTGACCCGACAACATTACCCGAATCACAAATTAATTGTGACATAATTAAAATGTCTTGGGCAATTCAGTATGAACAGGTTAAAAATGGAATAAACGAACTCTCCCGTATATGGAAAAGTGAAAAAGGCATTAAGCGGTTGAAGTTTCAATTAGGTAAGAAAGGCTCACTTGATAAAGAGGATATTGCGCTGGGTTATTCTGAAAATATCCAAGAGCTTGATGCGAATGCCCAGGTAAACATCTTAGTAATTGGTAGCAAGTTCGATACTGTGAATGAATGGTATGGTGCTATGGGTAACTCTACTCTGAAAGTATGCATTCGTGGAAAAACAAGTAAAAGTGGAAGTGAGAATATATTTACCGTCGATAAATTAGGGTTTTACCTCAAAGACACATATGATTTTGTTGACGAAGGCAAGACTCCAGAACCACTTGGCATTTGGAGTAAAAACAGAATATTAGATAAAACAGAATCCGCATTATATATGTCAACTTATTTATCTGGCGTTTGGGGCGTATTGGCAAGAGATTTTACTGGTTTTGTTCCGGTTTTCAACGCGGACTTTAGAAAATGGCAGACTAAGCATAACACTGGAGGTGATTTTATTGTGCTTTCAGATGTTTTATGGCTGGAGCCCTTACCAAAGGATAAGGTGATTGTTTTATGATGAAGCGAGTTTCTAGTGCGTTATTTATCGTGGTATTAATGGTTGCATGGATCATTCTACCATCAACAATTATTCCCTCTTCATATTCAAAAGCATTTGAGATTAATAGCCCTGACAATGAATATAAAGTAATTGTTTACCATGGAGGAATAATATCCCCTATGTCACTTTATAAGTACTTAAAGGATGAGGATTATTTTTTCATTATTTACAATGCGTCTGGTGAGGTGGTTTTTAAACCATCAGCGTATTATGGCACTTCCAACATGGGAGCATATGACGGTATAGAATTCCAGTACGGTGATAGCCATTCTTTACTTTACCCAGGACCAGAAGGCTATGATTCATACGAATTCACTAAGTGAAAAAAATCCGTAAACATGGAGATAATTAGGGACATTACATGAATTTTTCAATATTAGTTTAAAATAGTAATCAATCATTCCGACTCGTTTCCTGAGGTCAAAATGCCCGATAGAAAATCACCTTCTTTATATGAAATTCTTACTGGCAACTTTACAGGGGATCTTCCCCTTGAAGTTGTTAGCGAAGAAGACCAGGTCATTTTATCCGTACTGGATAACATCCAGCGTATTTTGAACGCCCGGCCGGGACCCTATCCCATCTCCCTGATTATGGTTTGCCGGATATGACCAAAATTCTTCAAGGTATGCCCGCGACAGCCCACGAGCTGTACGATACGCTGGCAGGTGTTCTGCTCAAGTATGGACCCCGTTTGCAGTCCCTCAATGTAACCTTACTCGAACAGCAAGTGCCCGGGAGTTGCGCTACGCCATCGATGCGGAACTAAGAGGTATCGGGCTTGTACGGTATGGGACCGAGTTTATGCCAGAGGGTAAAGTGATGATCAGGCACCTGAAACAACAGCAGCATCTGGAAAACCATCAGTTTATCTAATCCACTCATATCCTCATACGATACGGATTTCACAATGTCCCACACAACTGAATGCCACCTTAAGACCGGGAGTGATCCCCTCACAATGCCCGATTATCGCCTGTAGCCTGCTCGCTGGCTGCGGTCTGACTCAGACCGTTACGGACGGTACGGTCAGCATCACGAAATCTATCTTCTACAGGAAAATTAAAACGCTGCATCTGGATTTTACCCCGCGTACGGCCATTAACGCCGATGGCGCACAGACACCACTGGTGACGATGGTAAGAGTTTACCAGCTCAGGGATCGTAAAGCGGTTGATGCCGCCGATTACCAGAGGCTGCTGTGCAAGGCAGATACGGTACTTAAGGACGACGTACAGGCGTCAAAATCGCTGCTGGTGATGCCCAAAGGCAGCGTGACGACCTCGACCCGGACAAACCCTGCACAATTGTGTAAGCACACCCGTTTTAGTTCCACGCACTTTTTGAGATTCCCGGTTTTTTCTGCCATCAGCCGGTACTCTTCCGGCGTCAGGTTGTTCAGGGATTCATGAGGCCGCTGGTTGTTATATTCCATCAGCCAGCGCTCTGTCATTTTCCGTGCTTCATTCAGTGTTCTGAACAGGTAAAAATCCAGAACTTCCGTCCGGTATGTCCGTTTGAACCGTTAGATGAACGCATTCTGTGTTGGTTTACCCGGCTTGATAAATTCGAGCTATACGCTATGTTCTTCGCCCCATTGTGCCAGCGTAAATGAGACCAGTTCTTGCCCGTTGTCCATCCGCATCTTCAGCGGGTAGCTGCGGTTTATCACGATCCTGTCCAGCACCCGGACGACTCGCTGAGCCGGGATATTAAGGTTGATTTCTATCGCCCGTGCCTCACGGTTAAAAATTATCCACCACATTGAAGGTCCGAAAGCGTCTACCGCACACCAGCGCGTCGTGCATAAAATCGATGGACCAGCTCTGTTTTAACGCTTGCGGCGTCGTCAATGGTGCTGGATTACGTACTGGCAGCCGTTGCTTTCCCTTACGGCGAAAATTCAGTTTCAGCAGGCAGTAAATCCGGTGAACACGTTTATGGTTCCAGGTATGGCCCTGCCTGCGCATCAGCTGGAACAGCTTCTTAGCGTTCAGCCAGTACATGGATCACCGGCTCATCACGCCGGGTATCGGGCTGATAAAAATACACTGTCCTGCTCAGCGATAACGTCCTGCAGGCCTGGCGTAAACTCATGGCAAATAGCGCCGTCAGATAGCTGACGAGTTCACGCTTTATCGCTGGTTTTAAAGCTTTTTTCGATGACGTTTTTTAACGCACGATTTTCCAGACTCAGATCGGCGAACAGTTGTTTGAGACGGCGATTTTCTTCCTCCAGGTTTTTCATCTTTTTGATATCTGAGGCTTCCATACCGCCGTACTTCGCCTTCCAGTTGTAATAGCTGGCTTCAGAAATACTGGCTTCGCGGCAGACATCCCTGACGGTACGTCAGGCTTCAACGGACTTGAGAACGGCGATGATCTGGTGTTCGGTGAATCGTGCTTTACGCGTGGCGAGCTCCTCAAAGGACATCATCAATACGACGGAAGATTTCTAAAAGTGAATGGTTTGGTTCACAGGGATGCTTACAAACGATAGGGAAGGGAGAGTGTAGGTTTATGTTTTCGCACGCAATGGTGATGTAACGCAATGGGGGTTGAGGGAGAAGACTATTGCGCCTGGTTATGGTGTCCCCTGCAGGAATCGAACCTGCAACTAGCCCTTAGGAGGGGCTCGTTATATCCATTTAACTAAGGGGACAAGGCGGCACGAGTATAGCGTTTTTCGCCCGCCTGAGTAAGAGCTATACCGTCTGACTGCTTAAACCCTCGCCATTCTGAGCGCTTTTTTATGCCCGGTCGGCATTTTTGGCTTTTGCAGCGGCCTGCGCGCGGGCTTCCGCTTTTCGCTTGTTGCTCATGTCGTTACGGATCTGCGCATGGCTCAGCAGTGCGAAGATGAAGGTCCCGCCGCAGATATTACCCGCCAGCGTCGGCAGGGCGAAAGGCCAGATGAAGTCGCTCCAGGGCAGGCTTCCATTAAACACCAGATAAAGGATCTCCACCGAGCCCACCACGATATGGGTAGTATCCGCCAGGGCGATAAGCCAGGTCATCAGAATGATCACCACGATCTTGGCGGCGCCGGCGAGGGGAAACATCCAGACCATGGTGGCGACCAGCCAGCCGGAAATAATCGCATTGGCGAACATCTCCGTCGGGCTGTTTTTCATCACATCTTCGGCGATGCTGACGAAGGCCTGGCGGGTCGGCTCATCAAAAACAGGCATATAATTGAAGGCCCATGCGGCCACCGCGGTGCCGATGAGATTGCCCGCCAGCACCACCGACCATAGCCGCATGAGTAAACCGACGTTTCCGGGGGTGGGATTGTGCATCACCGGCAGTACGGCGGTGACCGTATTTTCCGTGAACAGCTGCTGGCGGGCCATAATCACGATAATAAAGCCGAAGGTATACCCGAGGTTCTCGAGTAAAAACCCTCCCGGGATCCCCTCCAGCTTGACGTGAAAAATCCCTTTCGCCAGCAACGAGGCGCCCATCGACAGACCGGCCGCAATCGCAGACCACAGCAGGGCCAGCGCATCGCGCTCCATCTCTTTTTCCCCTTCCTGACGAATATGTTCATGGATCGCCATCGCCCGCGAGGGAAGACGGTCTTCATCCACTTCTATCTCCTCCCCGCGCTGCTTTTCTTCACTTTCGACCTCACGTTCGTCGTCCGCTGGCTTTAATTTGTTATCATCAAGTTCATCCATTTCGTGGCCCTCGCTATCACTCTGTATAGTAATAGCGTAGCGGCTTTACCTGGCGTCTGGCTGGGCATACTCTGAAATCGCAAAAATGGTAACGTCAGATTTTTGTCGCTCCGCTAGAATAGGAGCCCCGCGATCTCGTTATTCCCAGGCTATGATCAAATCAACAACTCGGGTGATATAGACATCGTTCAACGTGCTGTTACAATCGCTCACATCTGTACGGGCGGAAACGTTGTCTTTCCGTCATGGATGGCAACTCGCGATAGCCATAAAAACCAGGGAGACATCTATGAATTATCGCCTGTCGGCGCTTGCGCTTGGCGCCACATTGCTGGTGGGATGTGCCAGTTCCAGCTCTGGCGATCGGCCGCAGGGGCGCTCAGACCCGTTAGAAGGGTTTAACCGCACGATGTTTGACTTCAACTTTAACGTGGTTGATCCTTACGTGCTTCGTCCCGTCGCGGTGGCATGGCGTGACTATGTTCCGCAGCCGGCGCGCAATGGCTTAAGCAACTTCACCAGCAACCTGGAAGAGCCGGCGGTGATGGTGAACTCCTTCCTGCAGGGCGACCCGTATAAAGGTATGGTCCACTTTACCCGCTTCTTCCTGAACACCATCCTCGGGATGGGGGGGCTGATCGATGTCGCCGGGATGGCTAATCCGCAGCTGCAGCGCGTTGAACCGCATCGTTTCGGCAGCACGCTCGGCCACTATGGCGTCGGCTATGGCCCGTATGTGCAACTGCCATTCTACGGCAGCTTTACCCTGCGTGACGAAGGCGGCGATATGGCCGATGGCCTCTATCCGGTGCTCTCCTGGCTGACCTGGCCGATGTCGATCGGCAAATGGGCAGTAGAAGGGATTGAGACACGCGCTCAGCTGCTGGATTCCGACGGCCTGCTGCGTCAGTCTTCCGATCCTTACATTCTGGTGCGTGAGGCTTACTTCCAGCGTCATGACTTTATCGCCAACGGCGGTAAGCTGACCCCGGCGGACAATCCGAACGCCCAGGCCATTCAGGATGAACTGAAAGATATCGATTCACAGTAATCTGCGAATAAAAAAAGGGTGAACATGATGTTCACCCTTTTTTGTTGCGCGCTGCTTATCAGAAGCGGTAGTTGAAGTTGGCGCCGTACAGCCAGGCGGTCCCTTCGGAGCGGAAGGTATACGGGCCTTCCTTGATTTCCACATGCTGCCCGTGCATATAGGAAATCCCGACGTCAACCGACGCATCCTTGTTGAACGCGTAGGTGGTACCCGCGCTCAGCCACAGGCGATCCTGGTCCGGAATGGAAATGGAGCGATTGTTGGCCGGTACCGGGCTGTCGTCGAAGGCGATACCGGTGCGGAAGGTCCAGTTATCGTCGTAATAATAGGTCGTCCCCAGCGCTACGCGGTAGGCGTCCTTAAAGCCTTCCTCTTTATAGAACAGCGTCTGGCCGTTGCTGCCGGTGGCTTTCAGCTCCTGGAACTGGCTCCAGCTGGTGTAGGTCAGACTATAGTGGACCGCCCACTGCGGCGCCACGCGGTTATAGCCCGACAGTTCCCACATTTCCGGCAGGTTAAGGGTCAGTGAACCGCCGGTGGTCTGGCCGTTAGTACCCGCCGGCAGACCGAAGTTGCCAAGGATCTGGTTATAGGCCGCTGGCAGACTGCTGCGATAGTTACCGTCGAAATCGATCTTGACCTCGGAACGGTAGGTTAAACCGTAGCGGTTGTTCTTATCCAGCTCATAGAGGATACCGGCGTTCCAGCCAAAGCCCCACGCATTGCCGTTAAGATGGGCGATCTGCGTGTCGGCTGGGATCTTCGCCACCTGGCCTGCCAGCGCCGGCGGCAGCGCGCCAGAGCCAGCGACAATCTGGCCCAGATCGCCAGCATAGCGCTCGATCTTCGCTTTAGCGTAGACCGCATCGAAACCTAAGCCAAAGCTCCAGTTGCTGTCGAGGCGATAGGCGCCGCTCAGGTTGAAGTTAGCCGTAGTCAGGTCGGTTTTACCGCCCATGCTGCCGGCCGCATAATCATCGTTATACTCTGTTGCCAGGCCGTAGTTGGAGGTGATGGACGCCCCCCAACCGAACTGATCGTTAATCGGCGCGACAAAGTGGAAGTTGGGTACCCACGCCGTCGGGGCGATATTGTCCGCATTCAGGCTTTTGCCGGTGGGGGAAGTGCCGGAGACATTGACGCCTGGGTCGACAAAAACGGCGCCCGCCGACATAGTCGGACGGTCAAACATCATAATTAATGCCGGGTTACGACTGGCATTGCCTGCATCGTCTGCGATAGCCCCTTCACCGGAATAGGCCCGACCCAGCCCTGATGAAGAGAATTCGTTGAGCTGGAAGCCTGCTGACCAGGCCTGGGTGGAAACAAGTGCGACAGCCACTGCAAGGGCAGATTGGGTAAAGCGGGTTTTCTGGCTCATGCCCATAACCTCATTGAGTTATTTTTTTTTAAACTATGTTACATGCCGTAACAGAAGCGCGGAAGTGTAGGGTCTGCGGTACAACAGAGAAATCAGACCAGTGCGCTGAGTATAGGTCTGACCAGATGAGTTGTTGCAAGTTTGTTTATGAAGTTTTTCAATTGTGATAACAGAAACGCGATCCAGCTGGCAAAATTGTCGGGGGGAAGGCGACGGAGAAAAGGTGATTTTTGTTTTAGATCATTTTTAAGTGTGATTTCTGTCACTTAACGCCGTGATAGCGATTCTCGGCTGGAGGCAAACCGGAGGGCGGGCGTAAAATAGGCACATTAATTGTCTGGCACCGCAGGTGCATATCCAGAGGAAATCTACGATGAGTAAATGTAGCGCTGATGAAACCCCGGTTTGCTGCTGTATGGATGTTGGGACCATTGTCGACAACACCGACTGCACCGCCTCATACAGCCGCGTATTCGCCAACCGCGCGGAAGCAGAGCAAATGCTCGCCGCGCTGAGCGAAAAAGCCCGCAGTGTGGAATCTGAACCGTGCAAAATTAATCCCGTCTTCGCCGACGTTGACGGCGGCGTAAAGCTGGATATCGATTTTGTGTTTAGCTGTGAAGCCGAATCCCTCATCTTCCAGCTGGGTCTGCGTTAATCCCTCCGCTTAGCGCCCCGTGAACGGGGCGTTATCTTTTCTGTTCAATGTGTTTTGGCTCGCAATTTTTCGCTTCCCCGATTGGCTTAATGTAAAAAATTAGTTAACAATGCTATCAGGTCAGACCACTTGGTTGTCTTGGTTAACAGGGGAGAGTTATGAGTCAGGCATTACCGCTTATCACCCGTCAGGGCGATCGCATTGCCATTGTCACAGGGTTACGCACGCCGTTTGCGCGTCAGGCGACGGCATTTCATGGCGTTCCTGCCGTTGATTTAGGAAAAATGGTGGTTGGCGAAATGCTGGCGCGCAGCGACATTCCTGTGGAAGCCATTGAACAGCTGGTCTTCGGTCAGGTCGTGCAGATGCCGGAGGCGCCGAATATCGCCCGGGAAATTGTGCTCGGTACCGGAATGAGCGTGCACACCGACGCCTACAGCGTCAGTCGCGCCTGCGCCACCAGCTTCCAGGCCGTGGCGAATGTCGCTGAAAGCCTGATGGCCGGCACCATCCGCGCCGGTATCGCCGGCGGTGCCGATTCCTCCTCTGTGCTGCCTGTCGGCGTCAGCAAAACGCTGGCCCGCGCGCTGGTCGATGCGAACAAAGCCCGCACGCTGAGCCAGAAACTGAAGCTGTTTTCCCGCCTGCGGCCGCGCGACCTGCTACCGGTCCCCCCGGCGGTGGCGGAATATTCAACTGGCTTACGGATGGGCGATACCGCCGAACAGATGGCGAAAAGCTGGGGGATCAGCCGGGAACAACAGGATGCGCTGGCGCATCGTTCACACCAGCTGGCGGCTAAAGCCTGGGAAGAGGGAAAGTTGTCCGCGGAGGTGATGACCGCCTATGCGCCCCCCTTTCGCGAGCCGCTGGAGCAGGACAACAACATCCGTAAAAATTCAACCCTCGCAGATTACCAAAAGTTACGCCCGGCCTTCGACCGTAAACATGGCACCGTTACCGCCGCCAACAGCACGCCGCTGACGGATGGCGCGGCGGCGGTGATCCTGATGACCGAGTCGCGGGCCAAAGAGCTGGGTCTGACGCCGCTGGGTTATCTGCGCAGCTATGCCTTTACCGCCATCGACGTCTGGCAGGATATGCTGCTGGGGCCCGCATGGTCCACGCCGCTGGCGCTGGAGCGCGCTGGCCTGACGCTGGCGGATCTCACGCTTATCGATATGCATGAAGCTTTCGCCGCGCAGACGCTGGCCAATCTTCAGTGTCTGGCAAGCGACCGCTTTGCCCGCGAGGTGCTGGGGCGTGCGCAAGCCACCGGTGAGGTGGATGAGAGTAAATTTAACGTCCTCGGCGGCTCTATCGCCTACGGTCATCCCTTTGCCGCCACCGGCGCGCGGATGATCACCCAGACGCTGCATGAGCTGCGGCGACGGGGAGGGGGATTTGGTCTGGTGACGGCCTGCGCGGCAGGCGGTCTGGGCGCGGCGATGATTGTGGAGGCTGAATAATGGATACGGTTTCCGCTTTTAAGCTTGAGGTCCGTGCGGACAACATCGCGGTGATTACCATCGATGCCCCGGGTGAAAAAATGAATACCCTGAAGGCTGAGTTCGGCAATCAGGTGCGGGGACTGATACGCCAGATACGCGACGATAAGTCGGTGCGCGGCGTGGTATTTATCTCCGCCAAAGCCGATAACTTTATCGCCGGCGCAGATATCAACATGATTGCCCGCTGCCGCAGCGCGCAGGAGGCGGAAGCGCTGGCGCGCCAGGGGCAGCAGATTATGGCCGAGATCCATGGCTTGTCGATTCCGGTCATTGCCGCCATCCATGGCGCTTGTCTGGGCGGCGGACTGGAGCTGGCGCTGGCCTGCCATGGCCGCATTTGTAGCGATGACGAAAAAACCCGACTCGGGTTGCCGGAGGTACAGCTTGGCCTGCTGCCGGGTTCCGGCGGGACGCAGCGTTTACCGCGGCTGATCGGCGTCAGCACGGCGCTGGATATGATGCTCACCGGCAGGCAGTTACGGCCGCGCCAGGCGCTGAAGGCCGGTCTGGTGGACGAGGTGGTGCCGCAGACAATTTTACTGCAGGCGGCGGTGGAGCTGGCGCTGAAGGGGCGCCCGGCCAGCCGCGAGGTGCCTGTTCGCGAACGCGTGCTGGCGGGCCCCCTGGGTCGCCATCTGTTATTCCAGTACGTCGGCAAGCAAACGCAGCGCAAGACCCAGGGCAACTACCCGGCGGTGAAGCGAATTTTGCAGGTCGTCGAGAATGGTCTGGCCCATGGCTGCAGCAGCGGTTACGCCGAAGAGGCCCGCGCGTTTGGCGAACTGGCGATGACCCCGCAGTCGCAGGCGCTGCGATCGATCTTCTTTGCCAGTACCGATCTGAAAAAAGACCGTGGCGCCGAGGCGGAACCCGCTCCGCTGAGAAGCGTTGCCGTCCTGGGCGGCGGCCTGATGGGCGGGGGGATCGCCTATGTGACTGCCTGTAAAGGCGGACTACCGGTGCGAATCAAAGATATTCAGCCGGGCGGGATCAACCACGCCTTAAAGTACAGCTGGGATCTGCTGAACAAACAGGTTCGCCAGCGTCGACTGCGCCCCAGCGAGCGCGATCGTCAACTGGCGCTGATCACAGGCACAACCGACTATCAGGGCTTTACCCATCGCGACGTGGTGATTGAGGCGGTATTCGAGGACCTGGCGCTGAAACAGCGGATGGTCAGTGAAGTGGAGCAAAACGGCGGGCCGCAGACTATCTTTGCCTCGAATACCTCGTCGTTACCGATAAGCGATATAGCCGCCCATGCCAGCCACCCTGAGCGGGTGATCGGCCTGCACTTTTTCAGTCCGGTGGAGAAAATGCCGCTGGTTGAGGTGATCCCGCATAAAGGAACCGATCCGCAGACCATCGCCACGGTGGTGCAACTGGCTAAACGTCAGGGGAAAACGCCGATCGTGGTGGCGGACAAAGCGGGCTTCTATGTAAACCGCATCCTCGAGCCGTATATAAATGAAGCGATGCGCCTGCTGGTGGAGGGAGAACCGGTTGAGGTGATTGATAAGGCGCTGGTGAAATTCGGTTTCCCGGTGGGACCGGTTCAACTGCTGGATGAAGTTGGTATTGATACCGGCACCAAAATTATTCCCGTGCTGGAGAATGCCTTTGGAGAGCGTTTCAGCCCGCCTGCAAACATCATTGACGCGATTTTGAAGGACGATCGCAAAGGTAGAAAAAATAATCGTGGTTTCTATCTTTATGAGACAAAAGGGCGTAAAAGCAAAAAACGGCCCGACCCGGCAGTCTATCCGCTGCTGGGCATCGACCGCCCCCAGTCGCGGTTGTCCGCGCAGCAGGTGGCGGAGCGCTGTGTGATGATGATGCTTAACGAGGCGGCGCGCTGCTTTGATGAGCAGATTATCCGTAGCGCGCGCGATGGTGATATCGGCGCCGTATTTGGTATAGGGTTTCCGCCATTTCTTGGCGGCCCGTTCCGGTATATGGATACTATCGGCGCGGGTGAAGTTGCCGCGATCCTGCAGCGCCTGGCCGCCCAGTACGGCCCACGTTTTACACCCTGTGACACTTTATTACGCATGGCCGAACAGGGGACCACCTTTTGGCCAGCGGATGAACGGATGACCTAAGTTATGGTCAAAGAAGGTAAATCCGGCTGCGGATGACGCTGTTGATTGGCTGTTTTGTAAACAATCATTGACTATACTTACGCCATTGAGGTAAAAAACAGCGTTTCATTCGTTGAATGGATCAGGCACAATGCCCGGCCACCGGGTCACCTGCGTATTGTCTTCGCAGGCCAAACTACGGTGCTTCTGGTTAACAAAAGCGGTGCAATATGCAAGTTTTTATTATGCGTCACGGCGACGCTGCCCTCGATGCAGCCAGCGACTCGGTTCGTCCATTAACCGTATGCGGTTGTGATGAGTCTCGTCAGATGGCAACCTGGCTGAAAGGTCAAAAAGTGGATATTGAGCGCGTTCTTGTCAGTCCCTATCTGCGTGCGGAACAGACGCTGGATATTGTTGGGGAGTGCATGAACCTGCCGAAACATGTCGACGTGATGCCGGAACTCACGCCGTGCGGCGATGTGGGAATGGTGAGCGCCTATCTGCAGGCGCTGGCAAATGAAGGCGTGGCGACGGCGCTGGTCGTCTCCCACCTGCCGCTGGTGGGGTACCTGGTCTCAGAGCTGTGCCCGTGGGAAACGCCCCCGATGTTCACCACCTCGGCTATCGCCTGCGTTAATCTGGACGCCGACGGCAAGGGTGAATACCTCTGGCAGAAAAGCCCCTGCAATCTCAAGATGGCCAACGCCATCTGACGACCCCGGAGCTCGCCGTCAAGGCAGCTCCGGCGGTTGCCACTCCTCGACCTCAATCAGAATCAGCAGTGCGGCGTCACCGCCGTACTCTTTTGGCGCCTGATGAAAAGCCATGATGTGCGGATGCTGCGCCAGCCACAGCGGGGTTTGCTGTTTGAGAATGTGCTTCCCGTGCCCGTGCATCACGCAGGCGCAAAACACATGCTCGCGGCGGCAGGCGGCAATCAGCGCGCCCAGTTCCTGTTTGGCCTGCTGCTGGGTGAGCCCATGCAGATCGAGAAACAGTTCCGGGGAATAATCCCCACGGCGCAGCTTTTTCAGCTCAAAATGGCTGACGTCGGCGCGGACATATTTTGTCGAGCCTTCGGTATTCAGTAACGGCTGAAACTCATCGGAAAAATAGTGGCTGTTGTCGGCCTGCTCCTGCAGCAGACGCTTAGGGGCAACCTCGGTGATTTTCTTGCGCTGCGGGCGGTGAACGATGGTGTCCTGTTTGATCTTCCGCGTGCCGGTCATCAGCTGACGGAACAGCGCCTGATCCTCCTCGCTAAGCGATGTCTTCTTTTTCATTGTCCGCTCTCATTAATACTTTGCGCTAGTTTACCCGACTCAATATCCCTTCGGGCAAGGAAAACCTGTTTTTTCCCCCGCCACCCCACGCAAGAATGCTGATTTATCGCCGTCTTCATGGCACACTAGCCGCCGAATTTATAGCAGAGTGTGCCCTGGAGGATGTCGTGGATAAAATTTTTGTTGATGAGGCAGTCAATGAGCTGCATACCATTCAGGACATGCTGCGCTGGGCGGTAAGCCGTTTCAGCGCTGCTAATATCTGGTACGGTCACGGGACTGACAACCCATGGGACGAGGCGGTACAGCTGGTGCTGCCTTCGCTGTATCTGCCGCTGGATATTCCGGAAGATATGCGCACTGCGCGCCTGACCTCCAGCGAGAAACACCGCATTGTAGAGCGGGTGATTCGCCGCGTGAACGAGCGTATTCCCGTCGCCTATCTGACCAACAAAGCGTGGTTCTGCGGCCATGAGTTTTACGTCGATGAGCGAGTGCTGGTGCCGCGCTCCCCGATCGGCGAACTGATCAATAACCAGTTTGCCGGGCTGATTACCCATAAGCCGCAGCATATCCTTGATATGTGCACCGGCAGCGGCTGCATCGCCATTGCCTGCGCCTATGCCTTCCCGGAAGCCGAAGTCGACGCCGTGGATATCTCCCCGGACGCGCTGGCCGTCGCCGAGCACAATGTGGAATCCCATGGCCTGATCCATCACGTGACGCCGATCCGTTCCGACCTGTTCCGCGACCTGCCGAAGCTACAATACGATCTGATCGTCACTAATCCGCCGTATGTCGATGAAGAGGACATGGCCGATCTGCCGGAAGAGTATGAGCATGAGCCGGTTCTGGGTCTGGCCTCCGGAAGCGATGGCCTGAAGCTGACGCGCCGCATCCTCGGCAATGCGCCGGATTATCTCAGCGACGACGGGATTCTGATTTGTGAAGTCGGTAACAGCATGGTACATCTGATGGAGCAGTATCCGGACGTGCCGTTTACCTGGCTTGAGTTTGATAACGGCGGCGACGGCGTCTTTATGCTGACCAAACAGCAGCTGATTGACGCTCGCGCGCACTTCGGTATTTATAAAGACTAAAAAAAACAACACGCCAACATAACGACAAAGAATGGAGCCGTGATGGCAGGAAATACAATTGGACAACTCTTTCGCGTCACCACTTTCGGCGAGTCGCACGGCCTGGCGCTGGGCTGCATCGTTGACGGCGTGCCGCCGGGCATTCCGCTGACCGAAGCCGATCTGCAGCACGACCTCGATCGTCGTCGCCCGGGTACCTCGCGTTACACCACGCAGCGTCGCGAGCCGGATCAGGTCAAAATCCTCTCCGGCGTCTTCGAAGGCGTCACCACCGGGACCAGTATCGGGCTGCTGATTGAGAACACCGATCAGCGCTCGCAGGATTACGGCGCGATCAAAGATCTGTTCCGTCCTGGCCATGCGGATTACACCTACGAACAAAAGTATGGTCTGCGCGACTATCGCGGCGGCGGTCGCTCCTCCGCCCGCGAAACCGCGATGCGCGTGGCGGCCGGGGCGATTGCCAAAAAATTCCTCGCCGCGAAGTTCGGCATCGTCATTCGCGGCTGCCTGACGCAGATGGGCGACATTCCGCTGGCTATTAAAGACTGGGATCAGGTTGAACAGAATCCTTTCTTCTGCCCGGACCCGGAGAAAATCGACGCTCTCGATGAACTGATGCGCGGTCTGAAAAAAGAGGGCGACTCCATTGGCGCCAAAGTGACCGTCGTCGCCGACGGCGTACCGCCGGGCCTTGGCGAGCCGGTCTTTGACCGCCTTGATGCCGATATTGCCCACGCGCTGATGAGCATCAACGCCGTGAAAGGCGTGGAGATTGGCGACGGTTTCGACGTGGTGAAGCTGCGCGGCAGCGAAAACCGCGATGAGATCACCAAAGCCGGATTCCAGAGCAACCACGCCGGCGGCATTCTTGGCGGCATCAGCAGCGGTCAGCAGATCGTTGCCAACATCGCGCTGAAGCCGACCTCCAGTATTACCGTTCCCGGTCATACCATTAACCGCTTTGGCGAAGAGGTGGAGATGATCACCAAAGGGCGTCACGATCCGTGCGTCGGCATACGCGCCGTACCGATCGCTGAGGCGATGCTGGCGATTGTCTTAATGGATCACTTTATGCGTCAGCGCGCGCAGAATGGCGACGTGACGACGACAATTCCACGCTGGTAACCATGAAAAACACCGTTATCGCCCTGCTGGCGCTGCTGGCCAGCGCCGGCAGCCTGGCCGCCACGCCATGGCAGAAGATATCTCAGCCAATCGGCGGCAGCGCGCAGTCGATTGGCGCGTTCTCCAATGGCTGTATCGTTGGCGCTGAGGCGCTGCCGCTGAACGCCGCCGGCTATCAGGTAATGCGTACCGATCAGCGTCGCTACTTCGGTCATCCGGATCTGGTTCAGTTTATTCAGCGCCTGAGCAATCAGGTGCACAATAAAGGCATGGGGACCGTGCTGATTGGCGACATGGGGATGCCGGCAGGCGGCCGCTTTAACGGCGGCCACGCCAGCCATCAGACGGGCCTCGATGTCGATATCTTCCTCCAGCTGCCGCAGACGCGCTGGACTTCGTCCCAGTTGCTGAAGCCGCAGGCCCTGGATCTGGTCGCCAGCGATGGCAAACGCGTGGTGCCGTCGCTGTGGAGTCCGCAAATCAGCCAGCTGATCAAGCTGGCGGCGGAAGATAGCGAAGTGACCCGCATCTTCGTCAACCCGGCGATTAAACAGCAGCTGTGTCTGGATGCGGGCAACGACCGCCAGTGGCTGCGCAAAGTTCGTCCCTGGTTCCAGCATCGCGCCCATATGCACGTCCGTCTGCGCTGCCCGGCGGGCAGCCTGGAGTGCGAAGATCAGGCGCCGCCGCCGGCCGGCGATGGCTGCGGTGCGGAGCTGCAGAGCTGGTTCGAACCACCTAAACCCGGGTCTACCCCACCTGTGAAGAAGACGCCGCCGCCGTTGCCGCCTTCCTGTCAGGCGCTACTGGATGAGCATGTGCTGTAATGGATAGTTTTATCGAGTTGTTTTCCGTATCGCCGCTGGTGCTGGTGGTGCTTTTCTTTGTCGCCATCCTGGCCGGTTTTATTGACTCACTGGCCGGGGGCGGGGGCTTACTGACCGTGCCGGCGCTAATGGCCGCCGGTATGCCGCCGGCCCAGGCGCTGGCGACCAATAAGCTGCAGGCCTGCGGCGGATCGCTGTCGGCGACCCTCTATTTTGTCCGCCGCAAGGTGGTCAATCTCGCCGATCAGAAGCTGAATATTCTGATGACTTTTATCGGTTCAACCGCCGGCGCGCTGCTGGTCCAGCACGTGCAGTCCGATATTCTTAAGCAGATCCTGCCGTTGCTGGTGATCGGCATCGGTCTCTATTTTCTGCTGATGCCGAAACTGGGCGAAGCGGACCGACAGCGTCGGCTCTACGGCCTGCCGTTTGCGCTGGTCGCCGGCGGCAGCGTCGGGTTTTACGATGGCTTTTTCGGCCCCGGCGCCGGTTCGTTTTATGCGCTGGCGTTTGTCACCCTGGCCGGGTTTAACCTGGCGAAGTCGACGGCCCACGCCAAACTGCTCAACGCCACCTCGAACGTCGGCGGCCTGCTGCTGTTTATTATCGGCGGAAAGGTTATCTGGGCTACCGGCTTTGTGATGATGGCCGGCCAGTTTATTGGCGCCCGCGCCGGCTCCCGGCTGGTGCTGAGCAAAGGGCAATCGCTGATCCGACCGATGATCGTTATCGTTTCGGCGGTGATGAGCGCGAAACTTCTCTACGACAGCCACGGGGCTGAGATTTTGCAGTGGTTGGGAATTCATTAATGCAACAGCAACACCATTATCAGCAGCTTATTGACCTCTTCGACAGCTGCTTTGCCGCAGATTTTAATACTCGCCTGGTGAAAGGCGACGATGAGCCGATCTACCTCCCGGCGGACGATGACACGCCATATCACCGTATCGTCTTCGCGCACGGTTTTTTTGCCAGCGCTCTGCACGAGATCTCCCACTGGTGCATCGCCGGCAAAGCCCGCCGCGAGCTGGTGGATTTTGGCTACTGGTACTGTCCGGACGGCCGCGATGCGATGACCCAAAGCCAGTTTGAGGACGTGGAGGTGAAACCGCAGGCCCTGGAGTGGCTGTTCTGCGTGGCGGCGGGATTTTCGTTTAACGTCAGCTGCGACAATCTGGAAGGTGACGTTGAACCCGATCGCATCGCCTTTCAGCGCCGGGTACATGCCCGGGTGATGACTCTGCTTGAACAAGGGATCCCCGAACGTCCGGCGCGTCTTATTCGCGCATTACAACACTATTATCAAACGCCGCCATTGACGGCAGAACACTTTCCGTGGCCGGAAGACCTGCACTAAGGCCACACATTACATGACAAGAGGTAAGATGATGATCGCGGAGTTTGAATCACGCATTCTGGCGCTGATTGACAACATGGTAGACCACGCCAGTGATGATGAACTGTTTGCCGGCGGTTATCTGCGCGGCCACCTGACGCTGGCGGTGGCTGAGCTGGAAGGTGAGGGCGAACATTCAGCGGAAGCGGTACACAGCAAAGTCAGCCATAGCCTGGAGAAAGCCATCGGCGCTGGCGAACTGTCGCCGCCGGACCAAATTCTGGTGCAGGGCATGTGGGAAAACCTGTATCAGCAGGCGAAAAATCAGGCCTGATCCATAATGTAGGTCGGATAAGCGTAGCGCCATCCGTCACGCTAACGGCGCAACCAGGACTTACCCTGTTTGCGCTGTGCTTCGCCGGGCTACCGCGTTGGTCGCCCGGATGAGGCCGGGAATGTCGCGCTTCCCAGGGATTTTTCTCCCCTTGCGCTGTTACTTCACCGCTTTTCCCTTCAGCAGTTTTCTCACCCATAGCCGATTCGGATTCAGCGCCGCCAGGGTGCCGCTATCCAGCGGCAGCGGTTCTGCGCTCATCTGCGCCGCCAGCAGCTCAGCGCTTAACGGCGCGGTGCAAATGCCTCGCGATCCGAGGGCGCCAAGCATAAACAGGTTATGAAAGACCGGCGCGCTACCGGCGTTATCCTGCCGTTCGTGGAGGCTGGCGTATTGCGTCAATGTCGCCGCATAGTCCGGCACGTTGCCGACCATCGGCAGATGATCGCGGGTGGCGCAGCGCACGCCGCAGCGGGCGTCACTGGCGCTGATATCCACGTCCTGCGGCCACTCCGCGCCCGGGAAGCAGTCGATCAGCCGTTGCCGGTTGTGCTGCTGATCTTCTTCGCTGAAGGTGGTGTCGGTTTTGCCGCGATGGTAGCTGGCGCCAATGCAGTGCTGCTGATTTTGCGGATTCTGCGGCGTCAGGTAGCCGTCGTAGCACAGCACCTGGCGCAGGGCGGAAAGCCGCGGGGTAGTGGGTATATGGCTGACCTGGCCGCCAACGGGGTAGACCGGCAACGGCGCGGTTTGCGCAAAATCCGATATGCGGTGGCCGTTGGCCAGCACGACCGCCTGATGATAGCGCTGCCGGTTGAGCAGCCAGCCATCGCCCTCCGCGCTCAACGTCTCGACCTGATAACCATAATGCACGTGCAGTCCGCGAGTCGCCGCCAGCGCCAGTAGCTCGGCGGTGAGCTGCTGCGGGCACAGCCAACCGCCGGCCGGATAGGTTATGCCGCCGCAGCCGGTCTCGACGCCGGTCAGCTCCGCGGCCTGCTCCGCCGTCACCGCGCAGGCGATATCAGGGGGCAGCTCCAGGGCCAGCATCTGATTGATTTTGTGTGCGCTTTTTTCATCCCAGCCAAGCTGGGTGACCCCGCACCATTGATGATCGAACAGCACCGGCAGCGAGTCGTAGGTGCGGCGGGCGAAGGTAAAGGCGGCCGGGAAAAAGCGCGCCAGCGCCGGATCGTGCTGGCTTAACAGCGGATAGAGCGCACCCTGGCGATTACCGGAGGCGCCCTGCGCCGGGGCGTCGTCCGCACAGTAAAGGGTCACCTGCCAGCCGCGACGTAGCAGCGCCAGGGAGAGCAGGGCGCTGGCGATACCGCCGCCGACGATGGCCGCCTCGCGGGCCTCGCTCCCGGGGCGGGCGAACCAGGGCGCGCGCGCCGGAAAGGTCAGCGTTTGCGCCATCTCGCCGGTCAGCATCTCACGTTTGCGGCCGAAGCCTTTGGTTTTACGCAGGGTGAACCCGGCTTCCTGCAGGCCGCGGCGGACAAAACCGGCGGAGGTAAAAGTGGCCAGCGTCCCGCCGGGACGCGCCAGGCGCGCCATGGCATTGAACAGATCCTGGGTCCACATGTCGGGATTTTTCGCCGGGGCAAAGCCGTCGAGAAACCAGGCGTCCACCTGCTGATTCAGCGAATCATCCAGCTCTCTGGTCAGCTCGTTGATATCGCCAAACCACAGATCGAGCGTGACCCGTCCGCCGTCGAGCAGCAGACGATGGCATCCGGCGAAGGCCGAAGGCCATTGCGCCTGCAGCTGTTCCGCCCATGGCGCCAGCTCTGGCCAGCGCTGGTGCGCCAGGCGGAGATCTTCCGCCTTCAGCGGATATTTCTCAAAACTGATGAAATGTAACCTTTGCAGGGTAACGTCCGGGTTATCGCGAACAAAAACGTCAAACGCCTGCCAGAGGGTGAGGAAATTGAGCCCGGTGCCGAAGCCGCTCTCCGCGACGATCAACAGCGGGCGAGGGTGGCTGGAGAAGCGCTCCGGCAGGCGATTTCCGCCGAGAAAGACGTAGCGTGTCTCTTCCAGACCGTTGTCATTGGAAAAATAAACATCGTCAAAATCTCGGGAAACAGGTGTACCCTCAGCATTGAATTCCAGGTTGGCGGGTTGTATAGCGTTTTGTTTCACGTAAGTTACTCGAATCACAAGGCGTAGCGCGATCTTAGCGATGTGTGCCTGAGGGCGCAAATTTATACACAAAATGTCTGATCGGACTTGTTCGGCGTACAAGTGTACGCTATCGTGCGACACGAAACTTAAAATAGTGCGACTTACAGAGGTATTTAATGAAACGTGCAGTGATTACTGGCTTGGGCATCGTTTCCAGCATCGGTAATAACCAGCAGGAAGTCCTGGCATCTCTGCGTGAAGGACGTTCAGGGATCACTTTCTCTCAGGAGCTGAAAGATTCAGGGATGCGCAGCCACGTATGGGGCAACGTCAAACTGGATACCACTGGCCTCATTGACCGCAAAGTAGTGCGCTTCATGAGCGACGCCTCCATCTATGCTTACCTGTCCATGGAACAGGCCGTTGCCGACGCAGGTCTGGCGCCGGAAGCATACCAGAATAACCCGCGTGTCGGCCTGATCGCAGGCTCCGGCGGCGGCTCCCCGAAATTCCAGGTCTTCGGCGCCGATGCCATGCGCAGCCCGCGTGGTCTGAAAGCCGTGGGTCCGTATGTGGTCACCAAAGCGATGGCTTCCGGCGTTTCCGCCTGCCTCGCCACGCCGTTTAAAATCCACGGCGTTAACTACTCCATCAGCTCCGCCTGCGCCACTTCCGCACACTGCATCGGTAACGCGGTAGAGCAGATCCAGCTGGGCAAACAGGATATCGTCTTTGCCGGCGGCGGCGAAGAGCTGTGCTGGGAAATGGCCTGCGAGTTCGACGCCATGGGCGCGCTGTCCACCAAATACAACGACACGCCGGAAAAAGCCTCCCGCACCTATGACGCCAACCGTGACGGCTTCGTTATCGCCGGCGGCGGCGGTATGGTCGTGGTGGAAGAGCTGGAACACGCCCTGGCGCGCGGCGCGCACATCTATGCGGAAATCGTCGGCTACGGCGCAACCTCCGATGGCGCAGACATGGTAGCCCCATCAGGTGAAGGCGCAGTGCGCTGCATGCAGATGGCGATGCACGGCGTTGATACCCCGATCGACTACCTGAATTCCCACGGTACTTCCACGCCGGTCGGCGACGTGAAAGAGCTGGGCGCGATCCGCGAAGTGTTCGGCGACAACAGCCCGGCTATCTCGGCGACCAAAGCAATGACCGGTCACTCGCTGGGCGCTGCTGGCGTGCAGGAAGCTATCTACTCCCTGCTGATGCTGGAGCACGGCTTTATCGCGCCGAGCATCAACGTCGAAGAGCTGGACGAGCAGGCTGCCGGCCTGAACATCGTCACCAAACCGACTGACGCTAAGCTGACCACCGTGATGTCCAACAGCTTCGGCTTTGGCGGCACCAACGCCACGCTGGTGATGCGTAAATACAACGCCTAATCGGCACGCGATGCACTGAGGGGAGCCACCGGCTCCCCTTTTTTGTCATCTTGACAGGGTAAGAGCCCGCAGGCACACTGCTGGCGGATCCATTAGTCTCTCCACTAATGCGTAAGCGTTTAACGTCAACCAACGCGCCTTAACCCTGATAGTCAGATGGAGGGGGCGTGTCGCTTTGCTCGCCTTACTCTGCGAATCTGGAGTAATGCATGTCCGCAGTCACTGAAACAACATCTCATTCATCCGCGAATTTGTCGCTTTTTCGCATTACGCTCGCCGTCTTTTTGACCTATATGACCGTCGGTTTGCCGCTGCCGGTGATCCCGCTGTTTGTCCATCAGGAGCTGGGATTGGGTAACACCATGGTCGGCGTAGCGGTGGGGATCCAGTTCCTCGCCACCGTTCTTACCCGCGGCTACGCCGGGCGCCTGGCAGACCAGTACGGCGCCAAACGCTCAGTCCTGCAAGGGATGCTGGCCTGCGCCCTGGCCGGCGCGGCCTGGCTGGCCGCTGCGCTGCTGCCGCTGCCGGTGTTCGCGAAGCTGGGCCTGTTGCTGCTGGGCCGCCTGATCCTCGGGTTTGGCGAAAGCCAGCTGCTGACCGGCAACCTGAGCTGGGGGATGGGGCTGGTGGGGCCGGCCCGCTCAGGCAAAGTGATGTCATGGAACGGCATGGCGATGTACGGCTCGCTGGCGGTGGGCGCCCCGCTGGGATTGTTAATTTACAGCCACTTTGGCGTGGCGGTCCTGGCCTGCGTCACCATGGGACTACCGCTTGTCGCCTTACTCATCAACGGCACGGTGCGCAAAGTGGCGGCGCACGGCGGCGAGCGGCCTTCACTGTGGAGCGTCATCGGCATGATCTGGCGGCCGGGTATTGGCCTGGGCCTGCAGGGCGTCGGCTTTGCGGCGATCGGCACCTTCGTCTCTCTCTATTTTGCCAGTCAGAACTGGCCGATGGCCGGATTTACCCTGACGGCGTTTGGCGGCGCCTTTGTGCTGATGCGGGTGCTGTTTGGCTGGATGCCGGATCGGTTTGGCGGCGTTAAAGTGGCGATGGTCTCGCTGCTGATAGAGGCGGTCGGTCTGACGCTGCTGGGGCTGGCGCCCGGCGTCTGGGTGGCGCTGGCCGGCGCGGCGCTGACCGGATGCGGCTGTTCGCTTATATTCCCGTCGCTTGGCGTAGAGGTGGTGAAGCGCGTCCCGGCGCAGGTGCGCGGCACTGCGCTCGGCGGCTATGCGGCCTTTCAGGATATCTCTTATGGCCTGACCGGGCCGCTGACCGGTCTGCTGGCCACTTCGCTGGGCTACTCGTCGGTTTTCCTTGCCGGCGCCCTCTGCGCGGCGCTGGGGATCCTCGTCACCCTCATCTCATTTCGCCGCTAGGTTGTTGTCAGACCAGAAACCGCCGTAGTAAACACTGCGGCGTTTGGCATCAAAGTGTGCCGTGAACGCCGCCAGTGCCTGCTGGGCTACAGCAGGAGCCACAGCACCAGGAGCAGGACAACCGCGCCCAGCGCCAGCTGCCAAGGCTTAGCGGCCCATGTCCGCCGGGTCGCGGGCTCCTCCTGCGGGATCGCCAGCGTCTCCTGGGCGCGGGCTACCCGCAGCACAAACACCTTATTCAGCAGCGCCAGGATCTGCGCCGGGCTCAGCGTGGTCTGCGGCGTGACCTGCCAGTTGCGACGGGCAAAGTCGACAATCTTCTGCCACTCCGCGGCCTCCAGCGGCTGCTTGAGCGCCCCCTGCAGCGAGGTAAGCGTGGGCGCGCTTTGCGCGCTGAGCGTCTGCCGCGCCTGCAGCCAGTACGAAAGCGGCGTGAAGTGCGTCGCCGGGATCAGCTCCCCGGACTTGACGCCGCAAAGTTCCAGCATGGACTGCCAAATCAGTTTGCTTGGTTCGCCGGTGGCGGCCGCCAGCTTAGTCACCAGCTGATTGAGCGTGTTGTGCTCGGCCGGCAGCAGTGGACGAAGGGTCGGCGGGCGCTGCTGCGGCTGCGGGATCGACAGCTGACCACGCTGCAGCAGATGCAGAATGTTCTCCAGTTGCGACTGGCTGAGGGCATGCAGCGCCGTTTGCCCATAATGCTGACGAATATAATCGCTCACCGCCTGGCGGTTATTGCCCTGGCCGAGCAGATCGCTGAGCTGCGCCAGGGTCTGGCGATGATGATGATTGTCCTGCGCGGCGGCCAGGCGCTGGTTGAGACTGGCCTCGGCGGCGCTGAAATGGCGGGCCAGCAGGGGCGTGTCGCCTTTCAGTCCGAGGTCATGTTTGACGCAGGCCCACACTTCCGCATTCTGCTGCGAGGTCAGCGCCACCAGGCGCGTGATCAGTCGCTCCAGGACGGTGCGTTGCTGCATGGAAAGCGAAGGTTCGCCGGTGGCGGCAGTGCCTGATGGGCCTCGCCCTGGAGGACGGTCTGGCATATCTGCAAGGGGGTGCGTCATGATTCATCCTTTCGATATCGCGGTGCTGGAACCAGGTGATGAGTATGCCTGGCGGCCAGATTATGGCACACTTCCCCGGTTAACTCTCGTTCTCAGACAGGTACTGAACTGTGAAAATCCTCGTTGATGAAAATATGCCCTATGCCCGTGAGCTTTTTAGCCGTTTAGGCGACGTGCAGGCGATCCCGGGCCGCCCGGTCCCGGCCGATGCCCTGACCGATGCGGATGCCTTAATGGTGCGCTCGGTCACCCGGGTCAATGAAGCATTGCTTGCCGGCAAGGCCATCAGGTTCGTCGGCACCGCGACCGCAGGCACCGATCATGTCGATCAGGCGTGGCTGCAGCAGGCGGGGATTGGTTTCTCCGCGGCGCCAGGCTGCAACGCCATTGCGGTGGTGGAGTATGTCTTTTCATCGCTGCTGATGCTGGCCGAACGTGACGGCTTCGCACTGCGCGATCGCACCGTCGGGATTGTCGGCGTCGGTAACGTCGGCGGGCGGCTGCAAAAGCGTCTGGAGGCGCTGGGCATCAAAACTCTGCTCTGCGATCCGCCGCGCGCTGACCGCGGCGACGAAGGCGACTTCCGCTCCCTTGACGATCTGGTCCAGCAGGCCGATGTCCTCACCTTCCATACCCCGCTGTATAAAGAAGGACAATATAAAACGTTGCATCTGGCGGATGAGGCGCTGATTAGCCGCCTGAAGCCCGGAACGATTTTGATCAACGCCTGCCGCGGGCCGGTGGTGGATAACGCCGCGTTGCTGAAACGCCTGGAAGCCGGTCAGTCCCTGAGCGTGGTGCTGGACGTTTGGGAGCCGGAGCCGGATCTCAACATAGCGCTTCTCAAGCGGGTGGATATCGGCACGGCGCATATCGCCGGCTACACCCTTGAAGGGAAGGCGCGCGGGACGACGCAGGTATTCGAAGCCTATAGCGCCTTTATCGGTCATCCGCAGCAGGTGGCGCTGGATACCCTGCTGCCGGCCCCGGAGTTTGGCCGCATCACCCTGCATGGCCCGCTCGATCAGCCGACGCTGAAAAGACTGGTTCATTTGGTGTATGATGTGCGCCGCGATGATGCGCCGCTGCGGAAGGTGGCGGGCGTCGCCGGTGAATTCGACAAGCTGCGTAAAAATTATCAGGAACGTCGCGAATGGTCTTCGCTGTACGTGCAGTGCAGCGATGAGCAGGCGGCGACGCTGTTGCGCCAGCTCGGTTTTAACGCCGTGCATCATCCTGTTCGTTAATGTCTTCTTAATGCCCCTGCCGGATACTCCGGCAGGGCCGCTTTTTTTCTGGAGTAAACCACCATGTCTGAAGGCTGGAATATTGCCGTACTGGGCGCAACGGGCGCCGTAGGCGAAGCCCTGCTCGAAACTCTCGCTGAACGCCAGTTCCCGGTGGGGGAGATTTTTGCTCTGGCGCGCAATGAAAGCGCGGGCGAACATCTGCGTTTTGGTGGCAAGTCGGTGATCGTCAAGGACGCCGCCGAGTTTGACTGGACCCAGGCCCAGCTGGCTTTCTTTGCCGCAGGCGTCGAAGCCAGCGCAGCGTATGTCGAAGATGCGACAAACGCCGGATGTCTGGTTATCGATCTCAGCGGCCTGTTTGCGTTGGAGCCGGACGTACCGCTGGTGGTGCCGGACGTGAACCCGTTCGTGTTAGGCGATTACCGCAACCGCAATCTGATTGCGGTGCCCAATAGTCTGACCAGCCAACTGCTGACGGCGCTGAAGCCGCTTATCGATCAGGGTGGACTGTCGCGCATTAGCGTCACTAACCTGCTCTCCGCCTCAGGGCAGGGGAAAAAAGCGGTGGATGCGCTGGCAGGGCAGAGCGCCAAGCTGCTGAACGGCATCCCCATCGATGAAGACGATTTCTTTGGCCGCCAGCTGGCCTTCAACATGCTGCCGCTGCTGCCGGATCGTGAAGGTAGCGTGCGCGAAGAGCGCCGTATCGTCGATGAAGCGCGCAAAATTCTTCAGGATGACGGGCTGATGATCTCCGCCAGCGTCGTCCAGTCGCCGGTCTTCTACGGCCATGCGCAGATGGTGAACTTTGAAGCGATGCGTCCGCTGGCGGCGGAAGAGGCGCGTGACGCCTTTACCCGCGGCGAGGAGATCGAACTTTCTGAAGAGGGCGAATTCCCCACTCAGGTTGGCGACGCCTCCGGCAACGCCCGTCTCTCCATCGGCTGCGTGCATAATGATTACGGTATGCCGGAGCAAGTCCAGTTCTGGTCGGTGGCGGATAACGTCCGCTTCGGCGGCGCGCTGATGGCGGTGAAGATCGCCGAGAAGCTGATTGAGGAGTACCTGTACTGATGTCTGAGATGGAGCAACAGCCGGTCTGTAAAATCGCGCTGGGCATCGAGTACGACGGTAGCAAATATTACGGCTGGCAGCGGCAAAACGAAGTACGCAGCGTGCAGGAGAAGCTGGAAAAGGCGCTCTCGCAGGTGGCGAACGAACCCATTACCGTCTTTTGCGCCGGCCGCACCGACGCCGGTGTCCATGGCACCGGCCAGGTGGTGCATTTCGAAACCCGGGCGCAGCGTAAAGATGCCGCCTGGACGCTGGGGGTAAATGCGAATTTACCTGGTGACATCGCGGTGCGTTGGGTCAAACATGTCCCGGCGGATTTTCACGCCCGGTTCAGCGCCACGGCGCGCCGCTATCGTTACGTCATCTATAATCATCGCCTGCGTCCGGCGGTATTAAGTCAGGGCGTCACGCATTTTCACCAGCCGCTCGACGCCGCGCGCATGCAGCGTGCCGCACAGTGTCTGCTGGGGGAGAATGACTTTACCTCGTTTCGCGCGGTGCAGTGCCAGTCGCGTACCCCGTGGCGCAACGTGATGCACATTAACGTTACCCGCTACGGCGCTTATGTGGTGGTGGATATCAAAGCGAATGCCTTTGTACATCATATGGTCAGGAATATTGTGGGCAGCCTGATGGAAATCGGGGCCGGAAACCAGCCGGAGAGCTGGATGGCAGAACTGCTGGCAGCAAAAGACAGGACGCTCGCTGCGGCAACGGCAAAAGCGGAAGGGTTGTATCTGGTGTCGGTGGATTACCCGGCCCATTATGATTTACCGGTGCTGCCAATGGGCCCGCTGTTTCTGGCGGACTAATAGGGTCATTAAGGGTAAAGACAAACATGGACTTGATTCACTTTTTAATTGATTTCATCCTGCATATTGATGTGCACCTGGCCGAACTGGCCGCCCAGTATGGCGTCTGGGTTTATGCCATTCTGTTTTTGATTCTGTTCTGCGAAACCGGGCTGGTGGTAACGCCGTTCCTGCCGGGGGATTCCCTGCTGTTCGTCGCGGGCGCGCTCTCGGCCCTGCCCACCAACGATCTGAATGTCCACCTGATGGTATTGCTGATGGTCATCGCGGCTATCGTCGGCGATGCGGTCAACTACACCATTGGCCGGCTGTTCGGCGAAAAGCTGTTCAGCAACCCGAACTCGAAGGTTTTCCGTCGCAGCTATCTGGATAAAACCCATAGCTTCTACGAACGTCACGGCGGAAAAACCATTATCCTGGCGCGCTTTGTGCCGATAGTCCGAACCTTCGCGCCGTTTGTGGCGGGAATGGGGCATATGTCCTATCGTCATTTTGCGGCCTATAACGTCGTCGGGGCGCTGCTGTGGGTGCTGCTGTTCACCTACGCCGGCTATCTGTTTGGCGATCTGCCGGTGGTGCAGGAGAACCTGAAGCTGCTGATCGTGGCGATCATCGTGCTTTCCGTCCTGCCGGGCGTGATTGAGATTATTCGCCATAAGCGGGCGGCGGCGAAGCAGGCGAAGTAGTTTAGCCTGCGTTGCGCGTGACGGTGCACGAGCGTCACGCGCAGCGGTTTGACCACTTTTTTATCCCATGTTCCGGGATGATATGATTTAATGTGCAACATTCATGGTCTGTAAGAGGCAAAAATGGCATTATGCGCCCCTTACGACAAAACTGGCATCGACCAGGTTCAGGCAGAAAGGTTATCAATGAGCTGGATTGAACGAATTAAAAGCAACATCACTCCCACCCGCAAGGCGAGCATTCCTGAGGGTGTATGGACCAAGTGCGACAGCTGCGGTCAGGTACTCTACCGCGCCGAGCTGGAGCGCAACCTGGAGGTTTGTCCTAAGTGCGATCACCATATGCGCATGTCGGCGCGTAATCGCCTGCATAGCCTGTTGGATGAAGGTTCCCTGGTGGAACTGGGTAGCGAACTTGAGCCAAAAGATGTGCTGAAGTTCCGCGATTCAAAAAAATACAAAGACCGCCTGGCGTCCGCTCAAAAAGAGACGGGCGAAAAAGACGCGCTGGTGGTGATGAAAGGTACGCTCTACGCGATGCCGGTGGTGGCCGCGGCCTTTGAATTCTCCTTTATGGGGGGATCGATGGGTTCCGTCGTTGGCGCACGCTTTGTGCGCGCGGTGGAGCAGGCGCTGGAAGATAACTGCCCGCTGATCTGCTTCTCCGCCTCCGGTGGCGCCCGTATGCAGGAAGCGCTGATGTCGCTGATGCAGATGGCGAAAACCTCCGCGGCGCTGGCAAAAATGCAGGAGCGCGGATTACCGTACATCTCTGTGCTGACCGACCCGACCATGGGCGGCGTATCGGCGAGCTTTGCGATGCTGGGCGACCTGAACATTGCCGAGCCGAAAGCGCTGATCGGCTTTGCCGGTCCTCGCGTCATTGAGCAGACCGTACGTGAGAAGCTGCCGCCGGGATTCCAGCGCAGTGAGTTCCTGATTGAAAAAGGGGCGATCGATATGATCGTTCGCCGTCCGGAAATGCGTCTCAAGCTGGCCAGCATTCTGGCGAAGCTGATGAACCTGCCGGCGCCGGTTGCCGCTTCGGAAACGCCTCATGAAGGCGTGGTGGTGCCGCCGGCACCGGATCAGGAACCCGAGGCCTGATAAAGCAGAGGGCAGGGCCTGGCGGCGCTGCCCTTTTTTATTCAAACGCGTTAACCGTCAATTCTTGCGGGCATCATGGAAAAAGATCCTATTCCTCAGGCCACGTCGCCCCTGGCTACGTGGCTTTCTTATCTGGAACATCTGCACAGTAAAACCATCGACCTGGGGCTGGCGCGCGTCAGCGAGGTCGCGCGGCAGATGGATATCGTCAAACCGGCGCCGTTCGTCTTTACGGTCGCGGGCACCAATGGCAAAGGCACCACCTGCCGCACGCTGGAAACGGTCCTGATGGCGGCCGGCTATAAAGTGGGGGTCTACAGCTCTCCGCATCTGGTGCGCTACACCGAACGCGTGCGCATTCAGGGAGCGGAACTGCCGGAGGCAGCGCATACGGCCTCGTTTGCGGAGATTGAAGCGGCGCGGGGCAACATCTCGCTGACCTATTTTGAGTACGGCACGCTCTCTGCGCTATGGTTGTTTAAGCAGGCGCAGCTGGACGTGGTGATCCTGGAGGTGGGCCTCGGCGGCCGTCTCGACGCCACCAATATCGTGGATGCCGACGTCGCCGTGGTCACCAGCATCGCCCTCGATCATACCGACTGGCTGGGACCGGATCGCGACAGTATCGGCCGGGAGAAAGCCGGTATCTTCCGTGCCGGTAAACCGGCGGTGGTAGGGGAGCCGGATATGCCGCACACCATTGCTGAAGTGGCGCGCGAGAAGGGCGCGCTGCTCCAGCGCCGCGGCGTCGACTGGCGCTATGAGGTGGAAGGCGAGACATGGTCCTTCCGCGACGCGGGCGGGGCGTTAAGCCGCCTGCCTCTGCCTCAGGTGCCGTTGCCGAATGCCGCCACGGCCGTGGCGGCGCTGCGCGCCAGCGGCCTTGCCGTCGATGACGCTATCCTGCGCGCGGGGATCCGCGACGCGATGCTGCCGGGACGCTTTCAGATAATCAGTGACGCCCCGCGGGTGATCCTCGATGTGGCGCATAACCCGCACGCGGCGGCTTATCTCGCCGGGCGTCTCAAAACGTTAGCGAAAACGGGACGCGTGCTGGCGGTTATTGGTATGCTGCATGATAAGGACATCGCCGGTACGCTGGCCAATCTGACGCCGGAAGTTGACGTCTGGTACTGCGCGCCGCTGGAGGGTCCGCGCGGGGCGACGGCGGAGCAGCTGGTGGAACATTTGCGTGGCGGCACAGTCTATAGCAGCGTGGCGCAGGCATGGCGCGCGGCCATGGCTGACGCTCAAGCGGAAGATACAGTGCTGGTGTGTGGTTCATTTCACACGGTAGCGCAGGTAATGGAAGAGATTGACGCGGGGAGAATCGGTGGCGAGTAAGTTTCAGAACCGTTTAGTCGGGACAATCGTGCTGGTGGCGCTGGGGGTGATTATCCTGCCAGGGCTGCTGGACGGGCAGAAAAAGCATTATCAGGATGAGTTTGCCGCGATCCCGCTGGTGCCGAAACCCGGCGATCGCGATGAACCGGATATGCTGCCGGCGGCGACTCAGGCGCTGCCTTCGCAGCCGCCGGAAGGGGCGGCGGAGGAGGTGCGGGCTGGCGATGCCGCTGCGCCATCGTTAGATCCGTCGCGTATCCCGGTGAACAGCAACAGCTTCGATGACGTTCAGGAGCCGGTGGTTGCCGCGAAACCGCAGCCTAAACCCCAGCCGAAGCCGCAGCCGAAGCCGCAACAGCAGGCTGCGACGCCTACCCCTCCGCCGGCTAAGCCTCAGCAGCAGCAACCACCGCAGCAGCAGGCGGCCCTGCCGGCGCCGACCGGCAAGGCCTATGTGGTCCAGCTGGGCGCGTTGAAGAACGCCGATAAGGTGAACGAGATCGTCGGTAAGCTACGGGCATCGGGCTTCAAAGTCTATACGTCGCCTTCGACGCCGGTACAGGGTAAAATTACCCGTATCCTCGTCGGCCCGGATGCGTCAAAAGACAAGCTGAAGGGCCAGTTGGGCGATCTGCAACAGATCTCCGGGCTCAGCGGGGTGGTGATGGGCTTCACCCCGAACTGATGGTTTTTTTCCGCCATGCGGAGAGAACGCGGCGGGGCTAAACGCCCCGCAAACCCTGTCTCAGCCGCCCTGAAGAGGCGAAAGGCAGTCTGGCGTTGAATGTTTTTTCAGCGCCATTTTTATTTCTGTAGGGCAAGGAAATCCCTACGCAAACGTTTTCTTTTTCTGTTAGAATGCGCCCCGAACTGGACGACAGGGCGTAAAATCGTGGGACGTATATGGTCTGGATTGATTACGCCATTATGGCGGTGCTGGGTCTTTCTTGCCTGGTCAGCCTGATCCGCGGCTTCGTTCGCGAAGCTTTATCGTTAGTCACGTGGGGTTGCGCGTTTTATGTCGCCAGCCACTACTACGCTGACCTGTCTGTCTGGTTTACGGGCTTTGAGGATGAACGGGTTCGAAATGGGATTGCTATTGCGGCGCTGTTTATCGTGACGCTCATCGTTGGCGCTATTGTGAACTATGTGATAGGCCAGCTGGTGGAGAAGACCGGTTTGTCAGGTACCGACAGGGTATTGGGGATCTGCTTCGGCGCGCTACGTGGGGTGCTGATCATCGCCGCTATCCTGTTCTTCCTTGACACCTTTACCGGGATGGCGAAGAGCGATGACTGGCAGCAGTCGCAGTTTATTCCCTATTTTACCCCCGTCATCAGATGGTTTTTTGAATACCTGCAAAGCTCGTCAAGTTTCTTGCCTAAAGTATAGACTTTGGGTCGTTGCTGAACGAGGAAAAGACGTATGTGCGGTATTGTCGGTATCGCCGGTGTTATGCCGGTTAACCAGTCGATTTATGATGCGCTAACGGTGCTCCAGCACCGTGGACAGGATGCCGCTGGCATCATCACCATTGATGCCAACAACTGCTTCCGGTTGCGTAAGGCTAACGGGCTGGTAAGCGACGTATTCGAAGCCCGCCATATGCAGCGTATGCAGGGCAATATGGGGATTGGCCACGTGCGTTACCCCACGGCGGGCAGCTCCAGCGCCTCCGAAGCGCAGCCGTTTTACGTCAACTCGCCGTATGGCATCACGTTGGCGCATAACGGCAACCTGACCAACGCCCATGAGCTGCGTAAAAAGCTGTTTGAAGAAAAACGCCGCCATATCAATACCACCTCAGATTCCGAAATCCTCCTCAATATTTTCGCCAGTGAGCTGGATAACTTCCGTCACTACCCACTGGAAGCGGACAACATCTTTGCCGCGATTGCGGCGACCAACCGCCTGATCCGTGGCGCGTACGCTTGCGTGGCGATGATCATCGGTCATGGCATGGTGGCCTTCCGCGACCCGAACGGCATTCGTCCGCTGGTGCTGGGCAAACGTGACGTAGGCGATGGCCGCACCGAGTATATGGTGGCCTCGGAAAGCGTGGCGCTTGACACCCTTGGCTTTGAATTCCTGCGCGATGTGGCGCCGGGCGAAGCGGTTTATATTACCGAGAAGGGCCAGCTGTTTACCCGCCAGTGCGCCGATAACCCGGTCAGCAACCCGTGCCTGTTCGAGTATGTCTATTTTGCCCGTCCGGACTCGTTTATCGACAAAATTTCCGTCTACAGCGCCCGCGTCAATATGGGGACTAAGCTGGGCGAAAAGATTGCCCGCGAGTGGGAAGATCTGGATATTGACGTCGTTATCCCGATCCCGGAGACCTCCTGCGATATCGCGCTGGAGATCGCCCGCATCCTTGACAAGCCTTATCGTCAGGGCTTCGTGAAGAACCGCTACGTCGGCCGCACATTTATCATGCCGGGTCAGCAGCTGCGTCGTAAGTCTGTGCGCCGCAAGCTCAACGCCAACCGTGCGGAGTTCCGCGATAAGAACGTGCTGCTGGTGGACGATTCCATCGTCCGCGGCACCACCTCGGAGCAGATCATCGAGATGGCGCGCGAAGCAGGGGCGAAAAAAGTGTATCTGGCCTCAGCCGCGCCGGAAATTCGTTTCCCGAACGTGTACGGTATCGATATGCCGACCGCCAACGAACTTATCGCCCATGGCCGCGAAGTGGATGAGATCCGCCAGATCATCGGCGCCGATGGCCTGATTTTCCAGGATCTCAACGATCTGATCGAAGCGGTGCGCGCGGAAAATCCGGATATTCAGCAGTTTGAATGCTCAGTGTTCAACGGCGTATACGTCACCCGGGATGTCGACCAGCAGTACCTCGACTACCTCGATTCCCTGCGTAACGATGATGCCAAAGCGGTCCAGCTGCAGAACGAAGTCGAAAACCTCGAGATGCACAACGAGGGTTAAGCCGTTCGCGCGTCGCGGGCCCGCCGTTTCTGATGGACGGCGGGCCTTTTTTTCGCCCGGCAACCGTGCGTCAATGGTTGCGCCAACGGCTATAATCCGGCAAAGTCTGCGGCACGACGCGCAAGGGGTAACTGAACGTGAAACGACTGATTATTGGCATTTCCGGCGCCAGCGGCGCCATCTATGGCGTGCGGATGCTGCAGGTGCTACGGGATGTGCCGGATATTGAAACCCATTTGATCCTCAGCCAGGCGGCGCGCCAGACGCTGGCGATGGAGACCGACTTTACCGTGCGTGAAGTACAGGCGCTGGCTGATGTGGTGCATGATGCCCGCGACATCGCCGCCAGCATCTCCTCCGGCTCGTTTAAAACCGCCGGGATGGTGATTTTACCCTGCTCAATGAAAACGCTCTCGGGTATTGTCCATAGCTACACGGATGGTCTGCTGACGCGGGCGGCGGATGTGGTGCTGAAGGAGCGTCGTCCGCTTGTGCTCTGCGTGCGGGAGACCCCGTTCCATCTTGGCCATCTGCGCCTGCTGGTGCAGGCCGCGGAGCTGGGGGCGGTGATTATGCCGCCGGTGCCGGCCTTCTACCATCGGCCGCAAAGCCTGGATGATGTTATCAACCAGACCGTCAACCGGGTGCTCGATCAGTTCGACATTAGCCTGGAACAAGAGTTGTTTACTCGCTGGCAAGGGGCACAGGATTGCACCAAATAGGTGCGTGAAATGTACGCTTGCGCTGCGGTGGTGCAAATTTGTCGCCCCGATCAAATCCTCGACATTTATTTCGTCTTTTTGCGCTCAGGCGCTGCGGTTTCGCCAGTAATGCTGGTATCTTCCCTTTTAAGACAATCTTGCAACTTTATTTTAACAAATTTAACCCTGTTCCCGGCACGCACCGGGAAGATGGCACAAAAACTGCAGGATTGCTCGGCAATCACCATAACAAGCAACGCACCACATCACGACACTTAAGGGTACTGTATGAAGAAGACGATTCTGGCTCTCTCTTTACTCGTGGGAATGAGCAGCACGGCCAGCGTGTTCGCTGCTCTGCCGCAGAGCATTCGCATTGGCACTGACGCGACCTATGCGCCGTTTTCGTCGAAAGACGCGAAAGGGGACTTTGTTGGCTTTGATATCGATTTAGGCAATGAACTGTGCTCCCGTATTAAGGTGAAATGTACCTGGGTCGGCAGTGATTTTGACTCCCTGATCCCCTCCCTCAAGGCGAAGAAAATTGACGCCATCATCTCCTCGCTCTCCATCACCGAGAAGCGCCAGCAAGAGATCGCCTTCTCTGACAAGCTTTATGCCGCCGACTCCCGTCTGATCGCGGCCAAAGGCTCGCCGATCCAGCCGACGCTGGAGGCGCTGAAAGGTAAACACGTCGGCGTGCTGCAGGGCTCCACGCAGGAAGCCTATGCTAACGATCGCTGGCGCAGCCAGGGCGTTGACGTGGTGGCCTATCAAAATCAGGACCTGATCTATTCCGACCTCTCCGCAGGTCGTCTGGATGCGGCGCTGCAGGATGAAGTCGCCGCCAGCGAAGGCTTTCTCAAACAGCCCGCCGGGAAAGATTTCGCCTTCGCCGGCCCGTCCGTTAAAGACAAAAAGTACTTTGGCGACGGCACCGGTATCGGCCTGCGTAAGGACGACGCCGAGCTGAAAGCCGCGTTTGATAAAGCGCTGGGCGAGATGCGCAAAGACGGCACCTACGACAAAATGGCGAAGAAATACTTCGATTTTAACGTCTACGGCGACTAAGACTGCCGCAGGCCCGCGCTATCGGGTGGGCCTGCCGCCACGCTCGTGTAAAAGCCCTGAAAAGGTGCATCGCCAGACGCTGTGGATCATTTTAGTGCAAAGGCGGCCGCTTTTGTGGCTAAAAAATGCATAGTTAAGCGTTTGTGATGCAAAAAAATGGCCTTTCTGGTGCATAAATCTTTGCCCTCAAGGGGCGAATAATGGCACGATAACTGGTGTTAATAGTTCTAATAAACCCGTTAGAATGACAGTCTGTCGAGGATAGTTATGAAAAAACTGGCGTTGTCTCTCTCTTTAGCGCTGGCCCTTTCCAGCGTTTCCACGGTCTTTGCCGCTATTCCGCAAAAAATTCGTATCGGTACCGATCCGACTTATGCTCCCTTCGAATCGAAGAATGCGCAGGGGGAATTGGTGGGTTTTGATATCGATCTGGCAAAAGAGCTGTGTAAGCGTATTAATACCCAATGTACCTTTGTGGAAAACCCGCTGGATGCGCTGATCCCCTCTTTAAAAGCGAAGAAAATCGACGCGATTATGTCTTCGCTGTCAATTACCGAAAAGCGTCAGCAGGAAATCGCTTTCACCGACAAACTGTATGCGGCTGATTCGCGTCTGGTGGTGAAAAAGGGCAGCCCCGTGACGCCGGACCTCGCCACCCTGAAGGGTAAGCGCGTGGGCGTGCTGCAGGGCACGACGCAGGAAACTTATGGTAATGAGCACTGGGCGCCGAAAGGTATCGAGATTGTCTCCTATCAGGGACAGGACAATATCTATTCCGACCTGACCGCCGGCCGTATTGATGCCGCTTTCCAGGATGAGGTCGCGGCCAGCGAAGGGTTCCTGAAACAGCCTATCGGTAAAGATTACCAGTTTGGCGGTCCGTCGATTAAAGACGAAAAGCTGTTCGGCGTCGGCACCGGTATGGGGCTGCGTAAGGAAGACAACGAACTGCGTGAAGCGCTGAATAAGGCGTTTGCAGAGATGCGTAAGGACGGCACCTACGACAAGCTGGCGAAAAAATATTTCGATTTTAACGTATACGGCGAATAATTCTCACGCCTCACCACTGCGCGTCCGATTCACGCGCAGTGGTGGATGACAGACAGGGTAGGCAGCATGCTGTATGGGTTTTCACAGGTTATTTTGCAGGGTGCGCTCGTCACCCTGGAGCTTGCGCTCAGCTCGGTCGTTCTCGCCGTCCTGATCGGGCTGGCGGGCGCGGGCGCAAAGCTATCGAGCAACCGTCCTCTGGCGCTGGTGTTTGAAGGCTATACCACACTGATCCGCGGCGTCCCCGACCTGGTGCTGATGCTGTTGATTTTCTACGGCCTGCAGATTGCGCTCAACAGCGTCACCGACGCGTTGGGCATGTCGCAGTTTGATATTGACCCGATGATCGCCGGGATAATTACCCTTGGCTTTATCTATGGCGCCTATTTTACGGAAACCTTCCGCGGCGCCTACCTGGCGGTGCCGAAGGGGCATATCGAAGCGGCTACCGCCTTTGGCTTCAGCGGCGGGCAGACGTTCCGGCGCATCCTGTTCCCGGCGATGATGCGCTACGCGCTGCCGGGGATCGGCAACAACTGGCAGGTTATCCTCAAGGCGACGGCGCTGGTCTCGCTGCTGGGGCTGGAGGATGTGGTCAAAGCCACGCAGCTGGCGGGCAAAAGCACCTGGCAGCCGTTCTACTTCGCCATCGTCTGCGGCCTGATTTATCTGGTGTTTACCACCCTGTCTAATGGCGTACTGCTGCTGCTCGAACGCCGCTATACCGTTGGCGTGAAGAGGGCTGACCTGTGATTGAAATTATTCAGGAGTACTGGAAATCACTGCTGTGGACCGACGGGTATCGCTTTACCGGCGTGGCGATTACCTTATGGTTGCTGATCTCTTCGGTGGTCATGGGGGGCATCCTGGCGGTCTTTCTGGCAATCGGCCGCGTTTCGAGCAATAAGTTCATCCAGTTTCCCATCTGGCTGTTTACTTACATATTTCGCGGCACGCCGCTGTACGTGCAGTTATTGGTCTTTTACTCCGGCATGTACACCCTGGAAATCGTCAAAGGCACTGAACTGCTGAACGCCTTTTTCCGCAGCGGGTTAAACTGTACGGTGCTGGCGCTGACCCTGAACACCTGCGCCTATACCACCGAAATTTTCGCTGGCGCGATCCGCTCGGTACCGGCGGGCGAAATTGAAGCGGCGCGGGCCTACGGCTTCTCTTCGGTCAAACTGTACCGCTGCATCATCCTGCCTTCCGCGCTGCGGATTGCGCTGCCGGCCTACAGTAACGAAGTGATCCTGATGCTGCACTCAACGGCGCTGGCGTTTACCGCCACGGTGCCGGATCTGCTGAAAATCGCCCGCGATATCAACTCGGCCACCTATCAGCCGTTCACCGCCTTCGGCATCGCCGCGGTGCTCTATTTAATTATCTCGTATGTGCTGATTAGCTTGTTCCGCAAAGCGGAAAAGCGCTGGTTGCAGCATATCAAACCTTCTTCAACGCATTGAGAACGCCATGTCCGACAATAAATTAAACGTTATCGATCTGCATAAACGCTATGGGGAACACGAGGTGCTGAAGGGCGTCTCGCTGCAGGCGAAAGCCGGGGACGTTATCAGTATCATCGGTTCATCGGGTTCCGGGAAAAGTACCTTTTTGCGTTGTATTAACTTCCTTGAAAAACCGAGCGAAGGCACGATCGTCGTCAGCGGCCAGAATATTGGCCTGGTACGGGATAAAGACGGCCAGCTGAAGGTAGCCGACAAGAACCAGCTGCGCCTGCTGCGCACCCGGTTGACCATGGTGTTTCAGCATTTCAATCTGTGGAGCCATATGACGGTGCTGGAGAACGTCATGGAGGCGCCGATTCAGGTGCTGGGCTTAAGCAAACAGGAAGCGCGCGAACGGGCGGTAAAATACCTGGCCAAGGTCGGGATAGATGAACGTCAGCAGGCGAAATACCCGGTGCATCTTTCCGGCGGCCAGCAGCAGCGTGTCTCTATTGCCCGCGCGCTGGCGATGGAGCCGGAGGTGCTGCTGTTTGATGAGCCGACCTCCGCGCTGGATCCGGAGCTGGTGGGCGAAGTGTTACGCATTATGCAGCAGCTGGCGGAAGAGGGGAAAACCATGGTGGTGGTGACCCACGAAATGGGCTTTGCCCGCCACGTCTCTTCGCATGTCATTTTCCTGCATCAGGGAAAAATTGAAGAAGAAGGGCATCCGGACGCGCTGTTCGGCGCGCCGAAAAGCCCGCGCCTGCAGCAGTTTCTGAAAGGTTCGCTGAAATAAACGGCTCACCCGGCGTCCGCGGGCGCCGGGTGGGATCCACGCTCCAGCCGGTAGATCCAGTCATCGTAATCGACGCCGTTCAGATGATAGGCTTTCTCCAGCACCTGCGTGCGTACAAAGCCCTGCTTCTCCAGCAGGCGCGATGAGCCACGATTCTCTGCCAAAACCCAGGCATTGATAGCCCGCACCCCCAGCGTGCTGAAACCATAATCGCAGATCGCCCGCAGCGCTTCGCTGGCATACCCTTTTCCCTGAGCCTCGGGCAGCAGCGCATAGCCGACGTCGGCCTCGTGCGGATTTTTAGGGCTGATGCGAAGCCCAATATCGCCCAGCGCATCGCCGCGCTGATTACGCAGAACATACACGCCGGGATCGGCGCAGCGACTGGCGAACACGCTGCGCAACGCCTCCTCGCTTAACATTTCGCCCATAAAACGCATCACCTGCGGATCCTGGCGCAGGCGCAGAAAAAAGGGCCAGTCATCGGTAACAAAGCGGGTAAGCGAAAGGCGAGGCGTGGTGATGGTCGTCATAAAGCAGTCAATACAATGAAGGAAAGGCCTACCTTAGCACTTTACTCCGCCTGGTAACACCGGCGAACCGGCCCGCTGGCGATGAACTCAGGCGCTTCAGGGCGCGGGTTGTCCGGGATAGGGCGACGCTGCAACGCCAGGCTGAGGCCATCCAGGCGTGGGGCATTAGCCAGCAGAATGGAATCAGGGGAGCCAATGCTCCCCCGTGTCAGCCATTAACTCAGCACATCCTTTAGCGCTTCGTCGAGATCGTACCAGCGGAAGGCGAAGCCGGCGGCTTCCAGTCGCTTAGGCAGCGCACGCTGACCGCCGAGCACCAGGACGGCCGATTCGCCCATCAGCAGGCGGATGGCGGCGGCGGGGACGCGGAAAATCGCCGGTCGATTGAGCGCATGACCCAGCGCGTGGGCGAACTGCTCGTTATGCACGGGATAGGGCGAAACCATATTGAACGGGCCGCGCAGATCGTTATCCAGCAGCCACAGAATGCCGTTAACCATATCGTCGATATGGATCCAGGCCAGGTACTGTCTGCCGCTGCCGATAGGCCCGCCGAGGCCGAGCTTAAAGGCTGGGGTCATTTTGCCGAGAATACCGCCCCGCGGCGCCAGTACCACGCCGGTGCGCAGCAGACAGACGCGAGTGCGCTCGCTTTGCGCTTCGCAGGCAATTTGCTCCCAGCGGGCGCAGAGCTTATGGGTAAACTCATTGTGCGGCGGCTCTTCTTCGGTCACCACCACTTCGCCGAGGTCGCCGTAATAGCCGGTGGCTGACCCGCTGATCAGCACGGAGGGAGGGGTGTCGCTGGCGTGGATCAGGCCCACCAACCGCTGAGTGAGATCCCAGCGACTATGGCATAAGCGCTGTTTCTGTTCGGCGGTCCAGCGTTTATCGGCGATGGGCTCGCCCGCCAGATTGATGACGGCATCGATGTCATTGAGGTGGTGATGGCCCTCGAAATCGCGCCACAGCGTGACGCGCGGATCGAGATGGGCGCGGGCGGTATCCGGATGTCGGGTGGAGACCGTGACGCTATGCCCGAGCTCCAGCAATCTGGGTATCAGATGTCGGCCAATCAGGCCGGTACCACCAGTAAGCAGGATCTTCATACCACCTCCCTGACATGGTTAGCGCCGCCAGCTCATGGTCATGGATACCGAGTCGGCATAGCGCAGCGCGTGAAGTTTATCGATCTCCACTTCAGCATATGTGACCCAGTGATGTTCGCATGCGATATTCAGCACATCCTGAGTTAATTTTTCCAGCAGCGAAAAACGACCATTCTCAAGATGGCTGATGATGCGTTTGGTAATGGTGCGGTAGTTCAACGCATCATTAATGTCCTCGCTGTCGCGCGCTTTATCGGCAGGGTAGTGAATGGCCACATTCACCACCACGTCCTGGCGGTTGGCGATCTCTTCCTCTTTAATACCAATAAAAGTACGCAGGCGCAGGTTCTTAATACGAATAATGGCGTCTGGTTGAGACATTGCAGGCTTCCTCCGTGGTGTAAGTCCTGCAATCATACAACAAAGCGCGACGGGCGAGCAGGGGGTTAATAAGACTGAATTTTTAGCATCGCTTCCACTGTCGCCGGCCGCTGCTTAATGCGCTCATACCAGTTATGCACCGCCGGATAGTTCGCCAGATCGATCCGCTGGCGGACATGGCAGTTCACCCAGGGCCAGGCGGCGATGTCGGCGATGCTGTAGTGGTCCCCGCCCAGCCACGGGCTGGATCCCAGGCGGTGATTCAGTACCCCGTAGAGTCGCTGGGTTTCCACCTGAAAACGCTCAATCGCGTAGGGCACGGTTTGCGGCGCTGAGTGGGAAAAATGCTGATTTTGCCCCAGCATCGGTCCCAGGCCGCCGACCTGCCAGAACAGCCACTGCAGGGTGGTATAGCGCGCCCGCAGCTCGCCGCTCAGCAGCTTGCCGCTTTTTTCCGCCAGATAGAGCAGAATGGCGCCGGACTCGAAGACGCTCAACGGCGCGCCGCCGTCGGCAGGCATGTGGTCGACGATAGCCGGAATTTTGTTATTCGGCGAAATCGCCAGAAACTGCGGATGAAACTGCTCCCCTTTACCGATATCGACCCGAATTAGCCGATAGGCCAGCTGCGCCTCTTCGAGAAAGAGGGTGATTTTGTGGCCGTTTGGGGTGGGCGCATAGTAGAGATCGATCATAATATTTCCCGCCGTCGTGGGTCGCAAACTGATCGAGTATAGGTGAAGCTGCGCGACCCGGGAGAAAATCCGCGAGCGGCGCGTCGGTCTGTCGCCAGCCACGCAGCGGGCGAGCAGTGACATCGCCTATAAGACAGGCTATGTTGGTTTATTGCCCTGTCTACCAACCCTGAGGAAGCTATGAGCCAGCCTGTGATTACCCTGTGGTCCGATGCCGATTTTTTCTCACCGTACGTGATGTCTGTCTATGTCGCGCTGCAGGAAAAGAGCCTGCCTTTTAGCCTTAAAACCATCGACCTGAACCGCGGCGAACATCTGCAGGCCGGCTGGACGGGCTATACCGCCACCCGTCGCGTACCGCTGCTGGAGGTTGACGATTTCGCGCTGAGCGAGTCTTCGGCGATTACCGAATATCTGGATGAGCGTTTCGCGCCGCCTGAGTGGGAGCGCCTTTATCCACACGATCTGCAAAAGCGGGCCCGCGCCCGGCAGATCCAGGCCTGGCTGCGCAGCGATCTGGTGCCCATTCGTGAAGAGCGATCCACCGCCGTGGTGTTTGGTGGAGTGAAAATGCCGGCGCTCAGCGAGGCAGGCAAGCGGTCGGCGGAAAAACTGTTTGCCACCGCGACCACACTGCTGGCCCACGGCGGGCAAAATTTATTCGGCGAATGGTCTATTGCCGACGCCGACCTGGCGCTGATGCTCAATCGTCTGGTTCTCAATGGCGATGAGGTGCCGGAGGCGCTGGCGGATTATGCGGCGTTCCAGTGGCAGCGGGCCTCAATCCAGCGTTATGTGGCGCTTTCCGCCAAACGCGGAGGCTGATAACCCGCTGCGCTTCCGCTATCATAGAGGCATCGTAACCAGTGGAGATGGAACCTATGAAGCTGATGTTTGCCTCCGATATTCATGGTTCGCTGCCCGCCACGGAACGCGTGCTTGAACGGTTCGCGCAAAGTGGCGCCAGGTGGCTGATCATCCTCGGCGATGTGCTTAATCACGGACCGCGCAACGCGTTGCCGGAGGGCTATGCGCCGGCGGAGGTGGCCGAGCGGCTGAACAGCGTGGCGGAGCGCATCATTGCCGTCCGCGGTAACTGCGACAGCGAAGTGGATCAAATGCTGCTTCGTTTTCCCATGACCGCACCCTGGCAGCAGGTGCTTGGCGAAGGCTATCGCCTGTTTCTGACCCACGGTCATCTGTATAGCCCGGACAATTTGCCGCCACTTGCCGCTGGCGATGTCCTGGCGTATGGCCATACTCATATTCCGGTTGCTGAAAAACGCGGGGCGATCTCTCTGTTTAATCCAGGCTCAGTGAGTATCCCGAAAGGGGGATATTCCGCCAGCTATGGGCTACTGGATGAGGGGCGTCTGCAGGTTTTAGCACTCAATGATAATCAGGTTATTGCAGAGGTCGCAATTTACCCGTAATTTAGCCCTCAATCATAAAGACGCGCCGCAAGAGCGCTTTTAAAGTAAGGTTTCCTGATGGCGGAACAGAATCATTTGGCAAGCACAGAATGGGTCGATATTGTTAATGAAAACAATGAGGTGATAGCACAGTCCAGCCGCGAGCAGATGCGCGCGCAGTGCCTGCGCCACCGGGCGACCTATATCGTCGTTCACGACGGAATGGGGAAAATTCTGGTGCAGCGACGCACCGAGACAAAAGACTTTCATCCGGGCATGCTGGATGCCACCGCCGGCGGCGTCGTGCAGGCTGATGAGCAATTGCTGGAGTCGGCCCGCCGCGAGGCGGAAGAGGAGTTAGGCATCGCCGGGGTGCCGTTTGCCGATCACGGCCAGTTCTACTACGAAGATAAATTCTGCCGCGTCTGGGGAAGCCTGTTCAGCTGCGTTTCCCACGGGCCGTTTGCCCTGCAGGAAGAAGAGGTAAGCGAGGTGTGCTGGTTAACGCCGGAAGAGATCACCGCCCGCTGCGATGAGTTCACGCCCGACTCCCTGAAAGCGCTGGCGCTGTGGATGACCCGCAACGCCGGTAACGAGTATGATGACGCGGAAGAGAGCGAGCGCGAATAATCGCGCGAACGCGTGGCAGCAAACGCTGTTCGCCTCCTGACAAAAAAAGGCAGCCATCTGGCTGCCTTTTGTTTTTCTCTCAGCGAGCGATTACTTCTGCTGCTGAGCTGACTGGATCGCGGTCAGTGCGATGGTGTAGACGATATCGTCTACCAGCGCGCCACGAGACAGATCGTTGACCGGCTTGCGCATACCCTGCAGCATCGGCCCGATGGAGATCAGGTCGGCAGAGCGCTGTACCGCTTTGTAAGTGGTGTTACCGGTGTTCAGATCCGGGAAGATGAACACGGTCGCGCGGCCAGCTACCGGCGAGTTCGGCGCTTTGGATTTCGCGACGTCAGCCATCACCGCGGCGTCATACTGCAGCGGACCGTCGATCATCAGGTCAGGACGTTTTTCCTGCGCCAGACGGGTCGCTTCGCGGACTTTTTCTACATCGCTACCCGCGCCGGAAGTACCGGTGGAGTAGGAGAGCATCGCCACGCGCGGTTCGATGCCGAAGGCAATCGCGGAGTCAGCGGACTGAATCGCGATTTCCGCCAGCTGCTCTGCGGTCGGATCCGGGTTGATCGCGCAGTCGCCGTAAACGTAAACCTGTTCCGGCAGCAGCATGAAGAACACCGAAGAGACCAGCGAGCTGCCCGGTGCGGTTTTGATCAGCTGCAGCGGCGGACGAATGGTGTTGGCGGTGGTGTGTACCGCGCCGGACACCAGGCCGTCGACTTCGTCTTGTTCCAGCATCAGGGTGCCGAGAACCACGTTATCTTCCAGCTGCTCGCGGGCGACCGCTTCGGTCATGCCCTTGCTCTTACGCAGTTCGACCAGGCGAGCCACGTAGCTTTCGCGTACCACTTCCGGGTCGACGATTTCGATACCGGCGCCCAGCTCAACGCCCTGCGCTGCCGCAACGCGGTTGATCTCATCCGGGTTACCCAGCAGCACACAGGTGGCGATCCCGCGTTCGGCGCAGATAGCGGCGGCTTTCACGGTACGCGGCTCGTCGCCTTCCGGCAGAACCACGCGTTTGCCGGCTTTGCGCGCCAGCTCGGTCAGCTGGTAGCGGAAGGCTGGCGGGGAGAGACGACGGCTGCGCTCGGAGGTCGCGGTCAGCGATTCGATCCAGTCGGCGTTGATGTAGTTGGCGACGTATTCCTGAACTTTCTCAATGCGCTCGTGATCGTCAACCGGTACTTCGAGGTTGAAGCTCTGCAGGCTCAGGGAGGTCTGCCAGGTGTTGGTGTTGACCATGAATACCGGCAGGCCGGTGGCGAAGGCGCGTTCGCACAGCTTGCTGATGCGCGCGTCCATTTCATAGCCGCCGGTCAGCAGGATGGCGCCGATTTCCACGCCGTTCATCGCTGCCAGGCAGGCGGCAACCAGCACGTCAGGACGATCTGCGGAGGTGACCAGCAGCGAGCCCGCGCGGAAGTGCTCCAGCATGTGCGGGATGCTGCGCGCGCAGAAGGTCACGGATTTGACGCGGCGGGTGTTGATGTCGCCTTCGTTGATGATGGTCGCATTCAGGTGATGGGCCATGTCGATCGCGCGGGTGGCGATCAGATCGAAGCTCCACGGTACGGCGCCCAGCACCGGCAGCGCGCTGCCGTTTTGCAGCTGAGCCGGGTCGATCTTCACGACTTTCGCTTTGGATGAGTCGTCGAAGATTTCTGACAGGTCAGGACGGGTACGGCCCTGCTCGTCGACCGGCGCATTCAGTTTGTTGATGATAACGCCGGTGATGCTGGTATTTTTCGCGCCGCCAAAGCTGTTGCGGGTCAGTTCAATACGCTCGTTCAGCTGTTCTGGCGTATCGGTGCCCTGCGACATCACGAAGACGATTTCCGCGTTCAGGGTTTTGGCGATTTCAAAGTTCAGCGCCTGGGCGAACTGATGCTTACGGGTCGGCACCAGGCCTTCCACCAGTACCACTTCCGCGTCCTGAGTGTTCGCGTGGTAGTTGGCGATGATCTCTTCCATCAGCACATCTTTCTGATTGCTGGAGAGCAGAGACTCAACGTGGTTCATCTTCAGCGGTTCAGCAGCGGTGGTGGTGGAGGAGCTGGCGCGAACGATGGTGGTGGTCTGGTCCGGGGCATCGCCGCCGGAGCGCGGCTGGGCGATAGGTTTAAAGACGCTCAGACGAACGCCTTTGCGTTCCATAGCGCGGATCACACCGAGGCTGACGCTGGTCAGGCCTACGCTGGTACCGGTAGGAATTAACATGATAGTACGGGACACGGTATATCCTCTTTCGTTACCGCCAGTATCAGGCGGGATACAAAACAGCACCACCAGCGACCCGTCATACTCCACGTTGCACGTGCGTTGGCTCTACTTGCTCACCCCGGTCGCGTACGCGCTGTACGCGCCGGGGATCTGCTGTGTCGCCGCCTTCCTGCAGCTCGAAGTATTGCGGGTCAGGGCTGGCGGTGTGGAATTATGCGGTCAGACGGCTGGCGTCTTGCGCGATGACCAGCTCTTCGTTGGTCGGGATAACCACGGCAGGACGGGTGCCTTCTTTGTTGATGAAGCCAGACTTGCCGAAGCGGGCAGCCAGGTTACGCTCATGGTCAACTTCAAAGCCCAGTACGCCCAGTTTGCCCAGCGACAGCTCACGCACCATCGCGGCGTTTTCACCGATGCCACCGGTGAAGATCACGGCGTCGAGACGGCCGTCCATCAGCGCGGTGTAGGAGCCGATGTATTTCGCCAGGCGGTGGCAGTAGACGTCCATCGCGCGTTTAGCGTCGGCTTTTTCCTGGTAGTTGTCTTCCACATAGCGGCAGTCGCTGGTGACTTCGGTCAGGCCCAGCAGGCCGGACTCTTTGGTCAGCATTTTGTTGATGGCGTCAACGCTCATGCCCAGGGTGTCGTGCAGATGGAAGATGATGGCCGGATCGATATCGCCGGAGCGGGTACCCATCACCAGGCCTTCCAGCGGGGTCAGACCCATGGAGGTGTCAACGCACTTGCCGTTACGAATAGCGGAAACCGAACCACCGTTGCCGAGGTGGCAGGTGATGATGTTCAGCTCTTCAACCGGCTTGTTCAGGATCTTAGCGGCTTCCTGAGTCACGTAGAAGTGGCTGGTGCCGTGCGCGCCGTAACGACGAACGCCGTGCTCTTTGTACAGGCTGTACGGCAGGGCGTAGAGATAGGATTCTTCCGGCATGGTCTGGTGGAACGCCGTATCGAATACTGCCACGTTTTTGTCTTTCAGGTGCGGGAAGGATTTCAGCGCTTCAGCAATGCCGATCAGGTGTGCCGGGTTGTGCAGCGGGGCGAAGGACGCGGCGTCTTTAATGCCCTGAATCACGGACTCGTCGATGACTACGGAGCTGGTGTATTTTTCGCCGCCGTGGACGATACGGTGGCCGATTGCGGTCAGCTGAGCAGACAGTTCTGGTTTTTGTGCCAGAATAGTGTTAACGATAAAGTTCAGTGCTTCGCTGTGCGCGGCGCCCGCGCCTAATTCGGCTTCATGTTTGCCGCCGTCAATTTTCCATTTGATACGGGCTTCCGGCAGGTGGAAGCATTCCGCTAAACCGGACAGGTATTCGTCGCCGTTCACGGCGTCAAGGATAGCAAATTTCAGAGAGGAGCTACCGCAGTTCAGAACCAGTACTAACTTACTCGACATGGAAGTACCTTTTTATGATACGTGGCTAAAAAAACGTCAGTGTGTCATTAGCGTAGCGCAGGATGACCTCGACATTTATGATTAACATCATGCCTTGTTCTGTTTTCAGGCACGATGAGATAAGTACATTTGATTTTATGCCATTTTGCATAATTTTCAGCCAATGGCAGAATATGCGATAATTTGACTAGCCTGGCAAAAGAGTCTATCCGCCCTTTCAGGCGGGCACAGGATACCTGATTGCGGCATCCTTTGCCAAAATCTTTTGAACGATGTCATGCATAGTTGGTGTTTTGCACGAATTTTTTAAGTTTTATATGTAAAGTTGAGGTAAAGCCATGTCGACCCCTGAGAAACGCCCCGTTAGCTTCTTTAGCTTGTTCAACCGCGGGCAGCACTACGCCAAGACCTGGCCTCTCGACAAGCGCCTCGCGCCGGTATTTATTGAAAACCGTATCATTCGTGCCACCCGCTACGCCATCCGCATCATGCCGCCGATCGCCATTTTCACCCTTTGCTGGCAGATAGCGCTGGGCGGCCAGCTGGGTCCCGCCGTGGCCACCGCGCTGTTTGCATTGAGCCTGCCGATGCAGGGGTTATGGTGGTTGGGTAAACGTTCAGTGACGCCGCTGCCGCCTTCCATTCTTAACTGGTTCTACGAAGTACGCGGCAAACTGCAGGAGGCGGGGCAGGCGCTGGCGCCTGTCGAAGGCAAGCCCGATTATCAGGCGCTGGCTGACACGCTTAAGCGCGCCTTCAAACAACTCGATAAAACTTTCCTTGATGATTTGTAATTCACTACGGAAAACGCATATAAAAGAAGGCGCATGATTTATGCGCCTTCTTTATTTCACGCCCTACCGTGCTACAGGAGTCACAACATGGAAATGACCAATGCGCAGCGTCTGATTTTATCCAATCAGTACAAAATGATGACGATGCTCGACCCGGACAATGCGGAGCGCTACCGTCGTCTGCAAACCATCATTGAGCGTGGGTATGGGCTGCAGATGCGTGAACTGGACCGCGAGTTCGGCCAGTTGACGGAAGAAACCTGCCGTACCGTTATCGACATCATGGAGATGTACCACGCGCTACACGTCTCCTGGACCAACCTGAAAGACGCGGAGGGTATCGACGAGCGTCGGGTCACCTTCCTCGGCTTTGATGCCGCCACCGAAGCGCGTTTTCTCGGCTACGTGCGCTTTATGGTCAATGTTGAAGGCCGTTACAGCCACTTTGACGCCGGCACCCATGGCTTTAACTCGCAGACCCCGATGTGGGAGAAATATCAGCGGATGCTGAGCGTCTGGCACGCCTGCCCGCGCCAGTATCATCTGAGCAGTAACGAAATTAACCAAATCATCAATGCCTGAGGGAGGTGCCCGTGCAGTGTAAAGGTTTCCTGTTCGATTTAGACGGGACGCTGGTGGATTCCTTGCCGGTGGTGGAGCGTTCATGGTGCAAGTGGGGGGATCGTTTCGCCATCGACCATGATGAAATTCTCAGTTTTATTCACGGCAAGCAGGCCATTACCTCCATTCGCCATTTTATGCCGGGTCGCAGCGAGGAGGATATCCAGGCCGAATTCCGTTATCTCGAGCAGATGGAAGCCACTGATATCGAAGGCATCGTTGCCCTGCCGGGGGCGTTAGCCCTGCTGAATTCGCTCAATGAGGCTGGGATCCCGTGGGCGATTGTCACCTCCGGCTCGATTCCGGTTGCGCACGCGCGTCACCGCGCGGCGGGCCTGCCGATGCCGGAGGTGTTTGTCACCGCAGAGCAAGTGAAGCACGGCAAGCCGGCGCCGGACGCCTATCTGCTGGGCGCCGAGCGGTTGGGGCTGCCTGCCGGGGAGTGCGCGGTGGTGGAAGATGCGCCGGCGGGGCTGCTCTCCGGGCTGACGGCAGGCTGTCGCACCATCGCGGTCAAGGTGCCTGCCGATGCCCCCCGTCTGGATGAAGCCGACCTCGTGCTGAGCAGCCTGGAAGATCTGCTGGTTGAACGCCAGGCCGACGGCGTGGTGAATGTGCGTCTTAAAGCGTAAACCCATGATTTCGCCCCGCGTCGTCGGGGCTTTTTTATGCCACTATGTCGACTCCCACTTGTGACAAGGAAACGTTGTGAACGGTGAATTGATTTGGGTTTTATCCCTCCTGGCCATCGCGGTTGTGCTGTTTGCTACCGGCAAGGTGCGCATGGATGCTATCGCCCTGATGGTCATTGTCGCCTTTGTCCTCAGCGGCACGCTGACGCTGACCGAAGCTTTTTCCGGGTTCAGCGATCCTAATGTGATCCTGATTGCCGCCCTGTTTATTATCGGCGACGGCCTCGTGCGTACCGGGGTAGCCACCAAGATGGGCGCCTGGCTGGTGAGCGTAGCAGGCAACAGCGAAACCAAAATGCTGATCTACCTGATGCTCACCGTCGCCGGGCTGGGCGCGTTTATGAGCTCCACCGGCGTGGTCGCCATTTTCATTCCGGTGGTCCTTAGCGTCTCGGCGCGGATGAATACCTCCCCCTCGCGGCTGATGATGCCGCTGAGCTTCGCCGGGCTTATCAGCGGGATGATGACCCTGGTGGCGACGCCGCCCAACCTGGTGGTCAACAGCGAACTGCTGCGCGAAGGGCTGCACGGCTTCAGTTTTTTCAGCGTCACGCCGATTGGCCTGGTGGTGCTGATCCTGGGCATCGTCTATATGCTGGCGGTGCGCTTTATGCTGAAGACGGATAATGGCGAATCCGCGCGCGATGGACGAAAAAGAAGCACCTTCCGCGATTTGATTCGCGAATATCACCTCACCGGCCGCGCCCGCCGACTGGCGATCCGACCCGGTTCGCCGATGATCGGTCAGCGGCTGGATGATTTAAAGCTGCGTGAGCGCTACTGTGCCAACGTTATCGGCGTTGAGCGCTGGCGGCGGTTCCGTCGGGTGATTGTTAACGTCAACGGGGTATCGGAATTTCGCGCCCGCGACGTCCTGCTGATCGATATGTCCGCCTCCGATGTCGACCTGCGCCAGTTCTGCGGCGAGCAAATGCTCGAGCCGATGGTGCTGCGCGGCGAGTATTTTGCCGATCAGGCGCTGGATGTGGGGATGGCGGAGGTGGCGCTGATCCCGGATTCAGAGATGATAGGCAAAACGGTGCGTGAGATAGCCTTCCGCACCCGGTTTGGTCTCAATATCGTCGGCATGAAGCGCGATGGCAAAGCGATGGATGGTTCCGTGGTCGATGAGCCGCTGCAGCTCGGCGATATCCTGCTGGTGGTCGGCAACTGGCGGCAAATTGCCCTGCTGGCGAAGCGCGGTCGGGATTTCGTGGTGCTCAATATGCCGGTTGAGGTCGATGACGCTTCGCCGGCCCACAGCCAGGCTCCGCACGCGATTTTCTGTCTGGTGCTGATGGTGGCCCTGATGCTGACGGATGAAATCCCCAACCCCATCGCCGCGATCATCGCCTGTCTGCTGATGGGCAAATTCCGCTGCATCAACGCCGAAAGCGCCTACAAGGCGATCCACTGGCCGAGCATTATTCTGATTGTCGGGATGATGCCGTTTGCCCTGGCCTTGCAGAAAACCGGTGGGGTGGATCTGGTGGTCAAGGGACTGATGGACGTTGCCGGAGGCGAGGGGCCTTATCTGATGCTCGGCTGCCTGTTTGTGATGTGCGCGGCGATAGGCCTGTTTATCTCTAACACGGCCACCGCAGTGCTGATGGCGCCTATTGCCTTAGCGGCGGCGAAGTCGATGGGCGTGTCGCCCTATCCCTTTGCCATGGTGGTGGCGATGGCGGCTTCGGCGGCGTTTATGACCCCGGTCTCCTCGCCGGTCAACACCCTGGTGCTTGGCCCGGGTAAGTATTCCTTCAGCGACTTTGTAAAGATTGGCGTGCCCTTTACCGTGCTGGTAATGGTGGTCTGCGTCCTGCTGATCCCGGTGCTCTTCCCGTTTTAAGGTATGCAGGCCGGGTAGGGGGCGACCGCTGCCCGGCCTGAAAAATTACAGCGGCGAATCCTGGCTGATTTCATCCAGCGACAGCTGGAAGCTCGGGACAAACACCTGCATAAAGTAATCCATCTCCGCGCTGCGCCGCGACGCCAGCGTTTTTTCCAGACGGCCTTTGGCCAGCAGAAATTCGTTGTTGCCCGCCGACAGCTCTTCGAGGCATTTCAGGTAGGCGCAGAGGGCGTCAGCCTGTTTGACGATCGACTGCTCTTCCTCACTGTAGTGATGCTCGTCAATCAGCGGTTCGAAAATATCGCGCAGCTCGTCAGGCACCATATCCACCAGCTTCTGCTGGGCGATTTTCTCAATCGCCTTATATTCCTGGGCAATCTGCGAATTGAAATATTTCACCGGAGTAGGGAGATCGCCAGTTAAGACCTCCGAGGCGTCATGGTACATCGCTAACAAGGCGATACGCTCGGCGTTGACCTGGCCGCCGAATTTGCGGTTTTTGATCGCCGCCAGCGCGTGGGCGACCATCGCCACCTGCAGGCTGTGCTCGGAGACATTTTCAGTGCGCACGTTGCGCATTAGCGGCCAGCGGTTAATCAGTTTCAGACGGGAGAGGTGGGCAAAGAAATGACTCTGACTCATAGGAACCCTTAATCAGTGACAACATCGGGTTCCATTGTGCGCAGGGATCGCCGCCGGATGCAAATGCCGGCGGCGGCACGATTACAGCTGATGGTAGCCGGAGAGGAAGCGGCCGAAGCGGGAGATCGCCATCTCCAGGTCGTCTTCGCGAGGCAGGGTCACAATGCGTACGTGATCCGGCCACGGCCAGTTAAAGGCAGTACCCTGCACCAGCAGCACTTTCTCCTGCAGCAGGAAATCGAGCACCATTTTCTGGTCATCGTGAATATTGAAGCGTTTGGCGTCGATTTTCGGGAACATGTACAGCGCGCCTTTTGGCTTCATGCAGGAGACGCCCGGAATATCGTTGATCAACTCCCAGGCGCGGTTGCGTTGTTCATACAGACGCCCGCCGGGAATGATGAATTCGCTGATACTCTGGTAGCCGCCCAGCGCCGTCTGGATAGCATGCTGGGCCGGCACGTTGGCGCACAGACGCATCGACGCCAGCATTTCCAGTCCTTCGATATAGCCTTTCGCATGTTTTTTCGGGCCATTCAGCACCATCCAGCCCTGACGGAAGCCGGCGACGCGGTAAGTTTTCGACAGTCCGTTGAAGGTCACCGTCAGCAGATCGGGCGCCAGAGCGGCGATCGAGTGATGCTGGGCTTCATCGTAGAGGATCTTGTCGTAGATCTCATCGGCGAAAATAATCAGGTTGTGCTGGCGGGCGATCTCCACGATCTCCTGCAGCAGCTCTTTGGAATAAACCGCGCCGGTGGGGTTGTTGGGGTTGATGATCACGATCCCGCGGGTGCGAGGCGTAATTTTAGCGCGGATATCGTCAAGATCCGGGAACCAGTCAGAGGATTCGTCACACAGATAGTGCACCGCTTTACCGCTGGAAAGGGACACCGCCGCCGTCCACAGCGGGTAGTCCGGGGCGGGAACCAGCATCTCATCGCCGCTGTTTAACAGCGCCTGCATCGCCTGGACAATCAGTTCGGACACGCCGTTGCCGATGTAAATATCTTCCACGGTGACATCGCGCATTCCCCGCGCCTGGTAATGCTGCATGATGGCTTTACGCGCCGAGTACAATCCTTTCGAATCGCAGTAACCCTGGGCGGTAGGCAGATTGCGGATGACGTCGACGAGGATCTCGTCAGGGGCTTCGAAGCCGAAGGGCGCCGGGTTGCCGATGTTCAGTTTCAGAACCTTATTGCCTTCTTCTTCAAGACGTTTCGCTTCTTTCAGAACCGGGCCGCGGATGTCATAACAGACGTTCTCTAACTTGCTGGATTTTTCGATGGGGGACATGAATCTTGACCTTTTAGCTGTTATCGCCACTCCCTGCCGTGGAAGTCAGCACGGAACAATGTACTCCGCCTCCCCGCTGTTTTGAAGGCTTTGCAGGAGAAGATTTTGCTAACGCAGGATTTTAAGCGTAATTGATTTATCTGCGGCTTGCTGATTTTTCCTGTGGTTTATGCCTTTTCATGGCATTTTTTCGGTCGTCTATGTTGAGGTAGTGCCTTTTTTACCATCATTTATCTGGTTTGTTTGTCGGGTAAACGGAGGGGCTGAAGAATGGATGGCCGCAAAAAAACGCTATCCTTAATGTAATAGCGGTTGATTTGTAATCTTGATGTTAAGTAATTTTAATAAAAAACTGTGCGCAAGCGCATTATTATTATTTTTGACAGGTAATAATCTGAGGTTTGTTAATTTATATAAAATGTTGAAAAAAATTTAAAATTAACTCAGTTAATCCTTATTAAGGCTTATAAAAAGGATGGGAATCGGTTAGAATATCGCCGTTAATATCAGTGGTAGTCGGTATGATTTACGGCTGAATTGGTATCTAATATATTGTTATTACAGAATTTTATTGTTCGTTTTTCGCCAAAAAAGACGTCCGGCGAAAGAGAGGCTTTCTCACCACCACTGTGCGATTTCCCGGGGCGACGTATGACGCCTTGCTGGCCGTGGTAATTAATAATAATGAGGAATACGAACAATATATTACTCCGGTGTTCTGCGCATTTGCTCAGATGAGTACTTTGGCATGTAATAACGTTCGTCCAGTTGTTTATCCGCCATCTGACGGTGAGCACAAGGCTCAGGGAATAGCCGGAAACCTGGCGTAAAGCATCAACAAGGCAGGTCAGCGTTAGCCACCTGTAAGTGAAGAAAGATGATTAATACAACACGTCCGATACTCAACCTCGATCTCGATCTGCTGCGCACCTTTGTAGCCGTCGCTGATTTGAACACCTTCGCCGCCGCCGCCGCCGCAGTGTGCCGTACCCAGTCCGCGGTCAGCCAGCAAATGCAACGCCTGGAGCAGCTGGTTGGCAAGGAGCTTTTCGCTCGTCACGGACGCAATAAACTGCTGACCGAGCAGGGCATCCAGCTGCTGGGCTATGCCCGCAAAATCCTGCGCTTTAACGATGAAGCCTGCATGTCGCTGATGTATGGCAGTCTGCAGGGGGGACTGACCATCGGCGCGTCGGAAGAAACCGCTGATACTATCCTGCCGTTTCTGTTAAACCGCATCGGCTGCTTCTATCCCAGAATGACGCTGGAGATTAAAGTCCATCCCCACGCCGTCATCATGGCGATGCTGAGCGGGGGAGAGGTCGATCTGGCATTAACCACCCATCAGCTTCCCGGTTTTACCGCTTTCACGCTGAGAACGTCGCCTACCCTCTGGTACTGTGCGGCGGACTACGTGCTGGCGAAAGGGGAATCGATCCCCCTGATCCTGCTCGAAGAGCCTGGCCCGTTCCGTGAGGACATCATCGCCGCGCTGGAGGCTGCCCGCGTCTCCTGGCATCTGGCCCACGGCGCCTCGTCGCTCTCCGGGGTGAAAGCGGCAGTGAAAGCCGGGCTGGGGGTCACCGCGCGTCCGGTCGAAATGATGAGCCCGGATTTGCGCGTGGCCGGCATTAGCGATGGCCTGCCGGTCCTGCCGGATACCCGCTACGTCGTCAGCTGCAATCCGCAGACGGTGAGCGAACTACCGCAGGCGATTTTTCAGTCCCTGAGCCAGGAGAGCGATCCCTGGCGCGCGGGGCCGGCACTTACTCCGGAAGAGGGAGGAAGCACCTTCATTTTGTGAGGTTATTTTGCTAACAAAGATCACAAAAACTGGTAACAGAATGTAAGTGTCCAAAAAGAGCCTCAGGGGTGGGTTTCTCGTCTGGTGGCTCTTTTTTTTGCACTCTTATTGATGTTTTGAATCTTTTTTTTATTTCTTTGCAGAAAAATCAGCATATTGGCGTGACCGGGCGCTCAGCTTGCCGACTTTTTCCTGCACTTTCAACACTTCCTGCTAATGTTAAAAAACCGGATGGATTGTTGCCGATTTCCTGAGGTAATTAACAAAACCGTGTCGCAGATCAAGAAAATACCCCTCTTTGGGGGGAGGAATCGAGGCTAAATCCTGTCAAAATAGCAGGGATTTTTGATTTACGACGGAAACGGACACGATTCAACAACACTAAAACCGAACAGTATGCAAGGTTATTTCGCATAAAAGGGCATTTAATGTTAATGAAAAGATTCCAATGTAAATTAATGTTATGAAAACTTTTGTTAAAGTTGACAAAAGGTTAAAGAAAGGGGTAAAAAGCCACGGCATCTGGGCTTCTCACATCTTCCAGGGACGCTTTTTTGCACGGTTATTTTTTATTCCTCCCGTGAAACGCTGTGGCGTTCATCTGCCAGTAAGAGCAGAGGGTTTTGGCGCTACACTTTTTTGGTTAAGCAATGCGTATGTCAACATCCACTGAAGTCATCGCTCATCACTGGGCATTCGCTATATTTCTCATCATCGCTATCGGTCTGTGCTGCCTGATGCTCGTCGGCGGCTGGTACCTTGGCGGTCGCGCGCGCGCGCGTAGCAAAAACACGCCGTTTGAATCGGGGATCGACTCCGTTGGTTCGGCCCGCTTACGTCTTTCTGCGAAGTTTTATCTGGTTGCCATGTTCTTCGTGATCTTCGACGTGGAAGCCCTGTATCTCTACGCATGGTCGACCTCCATCCGCGAGAGCGGCTGGGTCGGCTTTGTGGAAGCCGCAATTTTCATTTTAGTGCTACTGGCTGGTCTGGTTTATCTCGTTCGCATCGGCGCACTGGACTGGACGCCTGCGCGTTCCCGTCGCACGCTGGTTAACCCGGAAACAGACAGTCCCACTAACCGTCATATGCAGTAAAAGCGAGGCAATAAGATGGATTATACGCTCACCCGCATAGATCCTAACGGTGAGAACGACCGTTACCCCCTGCAGAAACAGGAGATCGTTACCGACCCCCTGGAGCAGGAAGTCAACAAAAGCGTGTATATGGGGAAACTCGAACACGCGCTGCATGACATGGTGAACTGGGGCCGTAAGAACTCAATTTGGCCGTATAACTTCGGCCTTTCTTGCTGTTATGTGGAAATGGTGACGTCATTCACTGCGGTGCATGACGTTGCGCGCTTTGGGGCCGAAGTTCTGCGCGCCTCTCCGCGTCAGGCGGACCTGATGGTGGTCGCCGGAACCTGCTTCACCAAAATGGCGCCGGTTATTCAGCGTCTCTATGATCAGATGCTGGAGCCGAAGTGGGTGATCTCCATGGGCGCCTGCGCGAACTCCGGCGGCATGTACGACATCTATTCCGTCGTCCAGGGCGTGGATAAATTCATTCCGGTCGATGTGTACATCCCGGGCTGCCCGCCGCGTCCGGAGGCCTATATGCAGGCGCTGATGCTGCTGCAGGAGTCCATTGGTAAAGAACGTCGTCCGCTCTCATGGGTGGTTGGCGATCAGGGCGTCTATCGCGCCAATATGCAGTCGGAACGCGAGCGTAAACGCGGCGAACGTATTGCAGTGACCAATCTGCGGACGCCGGACGAGATTTAATTTGCGCCTGCGGGCGGGAGAACCACTTCGCAAATCAATCTACAACAGCGCGAAGTCTCGCCCGGCAGTCACCACGGACCTTTTGCAATGGTGAACAATATGACCGATTTAACCGCGCATGACGCCGCACCAGCCTGGCAAACCCGCGATCACCTTGATGACCCGGTGATCGGCGAACTGCGCAACCGCTTTGGGCCGGATGCCTTTACTGTTCAGCCAACCCGTACCGGCGTACCGGTGGTATGGGTCAAGCGCGAGCAGCTGCTTGAGGTGGGTGATTTCCTGAAGAAATTGCCGAAGCCTTACGTGATGCTGTTTGACCTGCACGGCATGGACGAACGTCTGCGCACGCACCGCGATGGCCTGCCCGCCGCGGATTTTTCCGTTTTCTATCACCTGATTTCCATCGACCGCAACCGCGACATCATGCTCAAGGTGGCGCTGTCTGAAAACGATCTGCATCTGCCGACCTTCACCAAACTGTTCCCCAACGCCAACTGGTATGAGCGTGAAACCTGGGAAATGTTTGGTATTACCTTCGATGGCCACCCGAATCTGCGTCGCATCATGATGCCGCCGACCTGGGAAGGTCACCCGCTGCGTAAAGACTACCCGGCGCGCGCCACCGAATTCGATCCGTTTGAGCTGACCAAAGCCAAGCAGGATCTGGAGATGGAAGCGCTGACTTTCAAACCGGAAGAGTGGGGCATGAAGCGCGGCACCGACAACGAGGACTTCATGTTCCTCAACCTCGGTCCGAACCACCCCTCCGCGCACGGTGCGTTCCGCATTATTCTGCAGCTGGATGGCGAAGAGATCGTCGACTGCGTGCCGGACATCGGTTACCACCACCGCGGCGCCGAGAAGATGGGCGAGCGCCAGTCCTGGCACAGCTACATCCCGTACACCGACCGTATCGAATACCTTGGCGGCTGCGTCAACGAGATGCCGTACGTGCTGGCCGTGGAAAAACTGGCCGGGATCACCGTGCCGGATCGCGTCAACGTGATCCGCGTAATGCTCTCCGAACTGTTCCGCATCAACAGCCACCTGCTGTATATCTCTACCTTTATTCAGGACGTCGGCGCGATGACCCCGGTCTTCTTCGCCTTTACCGATCGGCAGAAAATCTACGATCTGGTGGAAGCGATCACCGGTTTCCGTATGCACCCGGCGTGGTTCCGCATCGGCGGCGTCGCGCACGATCTGCCGCGCGGCTGGGATCGTCTGCTGCGTGAGTTCCTCGAGTGGATGCCGAAGCGTCTGGACTCCTATGAAAAAGCCGCCCTGCGCAACACCATTCTGAAGGGCCGTTCCGTCGGCGTGGCAGCCTATACCGCTAAAGAGGCGCTGGAGTGGGGCACCACCGGCGCAGGCCTGCGCGCCACCGGTATCGGCTTCGACGTGCGTAAATGGCGTCCTTATTCTGGCTATGAAAACTTCGACTTCGAAGTCCCGACCGGGGGCGGCGTCTCTGACTGCTACACCCGCGTGATGCTGAAAGTCGAAGAGCTGCGCCAGAGCCTGCGCATTCTTCAGCAGTGCCTCGACAATATGCCGGAAGGGCCGTTCAAAGCGGATCACCCGCTGACAACGCCGCCGCCGAAAGAGCGCACGCTGCAGCATATCGAAACCCTGATCACCCACTTCCTGCAGGTATCGTGGGGCCCGGTCATGCCGGCCAACGAATCCTTCCAGATGATTGAGGCGACCAAGGGGATTAACAGTTACTACCTGACCAGCGACGGCAGCACCATGAGCTACCGTACCCGCGTCCGCACGCCGAGCTTTGCGCACCTGCAGCAGATCCCGTCGGCGATCCGCGGCAGCCTGGTATCCGACCTGATCGTCTATCTGGGTAGTATCGATTTTGTTATGTCAGACGTGGACCGCTAATTATGCACGAGAATCAACAACCACAAACCGAGGCTTTTGAGCTGAGTGCGGCAGAGCGTGAGGCTATTGAGCACGAGAAGCACCACTACGAAGACCCGCGTGCGGCGTCCATCGAAGCGCTGAAAATCGTTCAGAAACAGCGCGGCTGGGTGCCGGATGGCGCGATCTACGCCATTGCCGATGTGCTGGGCATCCCGGCCAGCGACGTCGAAGGCGTGGCGACGTTCTACAGCCAGATTTTCCGCCAGCCGGTTGGCCGTCACGTGATCCGCTACTGCGACAGCGTGGTGTGCCACATTACCGGCTATCAGGGAATTCAGGCCGCCATCGAGAAGAAGCTGAACATCAAGCCAGGGCAGACCACCTTTGATGGCCGCTTTACCCTGCTGCCGACCTGCTGCCTGGGCAACTGCGACAAGGGACCGACCATGATGATTGATGAGGACACTCACAGCCATCTGACGCCGGAGGCAATTCCTGACCTGCTGGAGCAGTACAAATGAAAACCGTAATTCGTACTGCGGAAACGCATCCGCTCACCTGGCGCCTGCGCGACGACAAGCAGCCGGTCTGGCTGGACGAGTATCGCAGCAAAAATGGCTATGAAGGGGCGCGAAAAGCGCTGACCGGCATGGCGCCGGACGAGATCGTCACGGCGGTAAAAGACGCTGGCCTGAAAGGGCGCGGCGGCGCGGGCTTCTCCACCGGTCTGAAGTGGAGCCTGATGCCGAAAGACGAATCCATGAACATCCGTTACCTGCTGTGTAACGCCGATGAAATGGAGCCGGGCACCTATAAAGACCGCCTGCTGATGGAGCAGCTGCCGCACCTGCTGGTGGAAGGCATGCTGATCTCCGCGTTTGCGCTGAAGGCCTACCGCGGCTACATCTTCCTGCGCGGAGAGTATATCGAAGCGGCCCAGCATCTGCGCCGCGCGATTGCCGAAGCCACCGAGGCGGGCCTGCTGGGGAAAAACATCCTCGGCACCGGTTTTGACTTCGAGCTGTTTGTCCACACCGGGGCAGGGCGCTATATCTGCGGCGAAGAGACGGCGCTGATTAACTCCCTGGAAGGTCGCCGCGCTAACCCGCGCTCCAAGCCGCCGTTCCCGGCGAGCTCCGGCGTGTGGGGTAAGCCGACCTGCGTCAACAACGTGGAAACCCTGTGCAACGTGCCGGCGATTTTGGCCAACGGCGTTGAGTGGTACCAGAACATCTCCACCAGTAAAGATGCCGGCACCAAGCTGATGGGCTTCTCCGGCCGCGTGAAGAACCCGGGCGTCTGGGAGCTGCCGTTCGGCACCACTGCCCGCGAGATCCTGGAAGATTACGCCGGCGGCATGCGCGATGGCCTGAAGTTTAAAGCCTGGCAGCCGGGTGGGGCAGGGACCGACTTCCTCACCGAAGCGCACCTCGATCTGCCGATGGAGTTCGAAAGCATTGGTAAAGCGGGCAGCCGTCTGGGCACCTCGCTGGCGATGGCCGTTGACCACGAGATCAACATGGTCTCGCTGGTGCGCAACCTCGAAGAGTTCTTCGCCCGCGAGTCCTGCGGCTGGTGTACGCCGTGCCGCGATGGGCTGCCGTGGAGCGTGAAGATCCTGCGCGCCCTGGAGCGCGGCGAAGGCCAGCCTGGCGATATCGAAACCCTTGAGCAACTGTGTCGATTCCTGGGCCCGGGTAAAACCTTCTGCGCGCACGCGCCGGGCGCGGTTGAGCCGCTGCAGAGCGCGATTAAATATTTCCGCGAAGAATTCGAGGCTGGCATTAAGCAGCAGTTCAGCAATACCCATGCAATCAACGGGATTCAGCCGAACCTGCTTAAGACGCGCTGGTAATCTAAAGGTTTTTTTATTTTTGGAAGCACGCTAATGGCTACGATTCATGTAGACGGCAAAGAATACGAGGTCAACGGAGCGGACAACCTGCTGGAGGCTTGTCTCTCTCTTGGGCTTGATATTCCCTACTTTTGCTGGCACCCGGCGCTAGGGAGCGTCGGTGCTTGCCGCCAGTGTGCGGTGAAGCAATATCAGAACGCGGAAGACACGCGTGGTCGCCTGGTGATGTCCTGTATGACTCCGGCATCCGACGGCACCTTTATTTCTATCGACGATGGCGAAGCGAAGCAGTTCCGCGAAAGCGTGGTGGAGTGGCTGATGACCAACCACCCGCACGACTGCCCGGTCTGCGAAGAGGGCGGCAACTGCCACCTGCAGGATATGACGGTGATGACCGGCCATAGCTTCCGCCGCTATCGTTTTACCAAGCGTACCCACCGCAATCAGGATCTGGGGCCGTTTATTTCTCACGAAATGAACCGCTGCATCGCCTGCTACCGCTGCGTGCGCTACTACAAAGATTATGCCGACGGCACCGATCTGGGCGTCTATGGCGCCCACGACAACGTCTACTTCGGCCGCCCGGAAGATGGCACCCTGGAGAGTGAATTCTCCGGCAACCTGGTGGAAGTCTGCCCGACCGGCGTCTTCACCGATAAAACCCACTCCGAGCGCTATAACCGTAAATGGGACATGCAGTTTGCGCCGAGCATCTGCCAGCAGTGTTCCATCGGCTGTAACATCAGTCCGGGCGAACGCTATGGCGAACTGCGTCGTATCGAAAACCGTTATAACGGGACCGTTAACCGCTACTTCCTCTGCGACCGCGGTCGTTTCGGCTATGGCTACGTGAACCTGAAAGACCGTCCGCGTCAGCCGGTTCAGCGCCGCGGCGACGATCTGATTACCCTCAACGCCGAGCAGGCGATGCAGGGCGCGGCGGATATTCTGCGCCAGTCGAAGAAAGTGATCGGCATCGGCTCCCCGCGCGCCAGCATTGAAAGCAACTTCGCGCTGCGCGAACTGGTGGGCGCCGACAACTTCTATACCGGCATCGCCAAAGGCGAACAAGCGCGCCTGCAGATGATGCTGAAAGTGCTGCGCGAAGGTGGGATCCACACCCCAAGCCTGCGCGATATCGAATCCTACGACGCGGTACTGGTGCTGGGCGAAGACATTACCCAGACCGGCGCGCGCGTCGCGCTGGCGGTGCGTCAGGCGGTGAAAGGGAAAGCACGCGAAATGGCGGCGGCGCAGAAAGTGGCCGACTGGCAGATTGCGGCGATCCTCAACATCGGCCAGCGTGCCAAACACCCGCTATTCGTCACCAACATCGATGACACCCGCCTGGATGACATCGCCGCGTGGACCTACCGCGCGCCGGTGGAAGATCAGGCGCGTCTCGGCTTCGCCATCGCCCATGCGCTGGACGACAGCGCGCCGGCGGTTGACGGCCTGAGCCGCGAACTGCAGGGGAAAGTCGATGTCATCGTCCAGGCGCTGGCCGGGGCGAAAAAACCACTGATTATTTCCGGAACCAACGCCGGCAGCATGGAGATCATCCAGGCCGCCGCTAACGTGGCGAAAGCCCTGAAAGGCCGCGGCGCCGACGTCGGCGTGACGATGGTTGCCCGCGCGGTGAACAGCGTCGGTCTGGGTATGATCGGCGGCGGCTCGCTTGAAGAGGCGCTGGACGAACTGGAAAGCGGCGCCGCAGACGCGGTTATCGTGCTGGAAAACGACCTTCACCGTCATGCTTCCGCCGCCCGCGTCGACGCAGCGCTCTCCAAAGCGCCGCTGGTGATGGTGGTTGACCATCAGCGCACGGCGATTATGGACAAAGCGCACCTGGTGCTCTCCGCGGCAAGCTTTGCGGAAAGCGACGGTACCGTGGTCAACAACGAAGGCCGCGCTCAGCGCTTCTTCCAGGTCTACGACCCGGCCTACTACGACGCGAAAACCGTCATGCTGGAAAGCTGGCGCTGGCTGCATTCCCTGCACAGCACCGTTAACAACCGTCAGGTTGACTGGACGCAGCTGGACCACGTCATCGATGCCGCGATTGCCGCCCTGCCGCAGCTGGCGGGCATTAAAGACGCCGCGCCGGATGCGACCTTCCGCATTCGCGGTCAGAAGCTGGCGCGTGAACCGCACCGCTACAGCGGCCGCACAGCGATGCGCGCCAACATCAGCGTCCACGAACCGCGTCAGCCGCAGGATAAAGACACCATGTTCGCCTTCTCCATGGAAGGGAACAACCAGCCGTCCGCCCCGCGTTCGCAGATCCCGTTCGCCTGGGCCCCGGGCTGGAACTCCCCGCAGGCATGGAACAAGTTCCAGGATGAAGTGGGCGGGAAACTGCGCCACGGCGATCCGGGCGTCCGTCTGTTTGAAGCGTCCGCCAGCGGGCTGGAATACTTCGCGGCGGTGCCGGCCAGCTTCCAGGCGGAAGACGGGAAATGGCGTATCGCGCCGTACTACCACCTGTTTGGCAGCGATGAGCTGTCACAGCGCGCGCCGGTGTTCCAGAGCCGGATGCCTGAGCCGTACATCAAGCTGAACCCGGCGGATGCCGCGAAGCTTGGCGTCAACGCCGGGGCGATGCTCTCCTTTAGCGTGGAAGGCCAGACCCTGCGTCTGCCGCTGGTTATCTCTGAAGGTCTGACCGCAGGACAGGTTGGCTTACCGATGGGCATGCCGGGCATTGCGCCGGTACTGACCGGATCGCGTATTGATTCACTGCAGGAGGCGAAAGCATGAGCTGGTTAACGCCGGATCTTATCGACATTCTGTTAAGCATCCTGAAGGCCGTGGTCATTCTGCTGGTGGTGGTCACCTGCGGCGCGTTCATGAGCTTCGGCGAGCGTCGTCTGCTCGGTCTGTTCCAGAACCGCTACGGGCCAAACCGGGTGGGCTGGGGCGGTTCGCTGCAGCTGGTCGCCGACATGATCAAAATGTTCTTTAAAGAGGACTGGGTTCCGCGCTTCTCGGATCGTGTGATCTTTACTCTGGCGCCGGTGATCGCCTTTACTTCGCTGCTGCTGGCCTTCGCCATTGTGCCGGTCAGCCCGACGTGGGTGGTGGCCGATCTGAACATCGGGATCCTGTTCTTCCTGATGATGGCAGGCCTGGCGGTATACGCGGTGCTGTTCGCCGGTTGGTCGAGCAACAACAAATACTCCCTGCTGGGGGCGATGCGTGCTTCCGCGCAGACCCTGAGCTACGAAGTGTTCCTCGGCCTCTCCCTGATGGGCGTGGTGGCGCAGGCGGGGTCATTCAACATGACCGATATCGTCAACAACCAGGCGCATCTGTGGAACGTTATTCCGCAGTTCTTCGGCTTCGTGACGTTCGCCATCGCCGGCGTGGCGGTGTGTCACCGTCACCCGTTCGACCAGCCGGAAGCGGAGCAGGAGCTGGCCGATGGTTACCACATTGAATATTCCGGCATGAAGTTCGGTCTGTTCTTCGTCGGTGAATACATCGGTATCGTCACCGTTTCAGCGCTGATCGTCACGCTGTTCTTCGGCGGCTGGAATGGCCCGTGGTTACCTCCTTTCATCTGGTTCGCGCTGAAAACCGCGTTCTTCATGATGATGTTCATTTTGATCCGCGCATCATTACCGCGTCCGCGCTATGACCAGGTAATGTCCTTTGGCTGGAAGGTATGCCTGCCGTTAACGCTGGTCAACTTGTTGGTAACGGCGGCTGTCATTCTCTGGCAGGCGCAATAAGGGGTGAATTGAACATGACCTTAAAAGAATTATTGGTGGGGTTCGGCACCCAGGTCCGGAGTATCTGGATGATTGGCCTGCATGCCTTCGCCAAACGTGAAACCCGGATGTACCCGGAAGAGCCGGTCTATCTGCCGCCGCGCTATCGCGGCCGGATCGTGCTGACGCGCGATCCGGACGGTGCAGAGCGCTGCGTCGCCTGTAACCTGTGTGCGGTAGCCTGCCCGGTGGGCTGTATTTCGCTGCAGAAAGCAGAGACGGTAGACGGCCGCTGGTACCCTGAGTTCTTCCGCATCAACTTCTCACGCTGCATCTTCTGCGGTCTGTGTGAAGAAGCGTGCCCGACCACGGCGATCCAGTTGACCCCGGACTTTGAGCTGGGTGAATACAAGCGTCAGGATCTGGTGTACGAAAAAGAGGATCTGCTGATTTCCGGTCCGGGCAAATACCCGGAATATAACTTCTACCGGATGGCGGGTATGGCAATCGACGGCAAAGATAAGGGCGAAGCGGAAAACGAAGCTAAGCCGATCGACGTCAAGAGCCTGTTACCGTAAGGAGAGGGCAATGGAATTCGCTTTTTATATCTGTGGCCTGATCGCCATCCTCGCAACCTTGCGGGTCGTCACCCACACCAATCCGGTGCATGCGCTGCTGTACCTGATCATTTCGCTGTTAGCGATTGCCGGGGTGTTCTTCTCGCTGGGCGCTTACTTCGCCGGGGCGCTGGAGATTATCGTCTACGCCGGGGCCATTATGGTGCTGTTCGTCTTCGTGGTGATGATGCTCAACCTGGGCGGCAGCGAAATCGAACAGGAACGCAAATGGCTGCAGCCGGGGATCTGGATTGGCCCGGCCATCCTCTCCGCGGTGCTGCTGGTGGTTATCGTTTACGCCATCCTGGGGATTAACGACCAGGGTATCGACGGCGCGGCGATCAACGCCAAAGAAGTGGGTATTTCGCTGTTTGGGCCGTACGTCCTGGCGGTGGAGCTGGCCTCCATGCTGCTGCTGGCGGGCCTGGTGGTCGCCTTCCATATCGGCCGCGAAGAGCGCGCCGGCGAGGTGCTGAGCAACCGCGTGAACGACAGCGACAAAAGAAAAACGGAGGAACACGCATGATCCCCTTAACACATGGACTGATCCTCGCGGCCATCCTGTTTGTGCTTGGTCTGACGGGGCTGGTGATCCGCCGCAATCTGCTGTTTATGTTGATCAGCCTGGAAATCATGATTAACGCCGCCGCGCTGGCCTTTGTGGTGGCGGGCAGCTACTGGGGCCAGACTGATGGTCAGATTATGTATATCCTCGCTATCAGCCTCGCGGCTGCGGAAGCGAGTATCGGTCTGGCGCTGCTGCTGCAGCTCCATCGTCGCCGCCAGAACCTGAACATCGATTCAGTAAGTGAGTTGCGTGGATGAACATGCTTGCCTTAACCATTCTTTTGCCATTGATTGGCTTTGTGCTGCTGGCCTTTTCCCGCGGGCGCTGGTCGGAAAACCTTTCCGCCACCGTTGGCATGGGCTCGGTAGGCCTGGCGGCGCTGGTCACCGCCTACGTCGGCGTTGACTTTTTCGCTAACGGCAAACAGGCGGTCAGCGTGCCGCTGTGGACCTGGATGTCGGTTGGGGATTTCAACATCGGCTTCAACCTGGTGCTGGACGGCCTGTCGCTGACCATGCTCTCCGTGGTGACCGGCGTCGGCTTCCTGATCCATATGTTCGCCTCCTGGTATATGCGCGGTGAAGAGGGCTATTCCCGCTTCTTCGCCTACACCAACCTGTTTATCGCCAGCATGGTGGTTCTGGTACTGGCCGATAACCTGCTGCTGATGTACCTGGGTTGGGAAGGGGTGGGTCTCTGCTCTTACCTGCTGATCGGTTTCTACTACACCGATCCGAAGAACGGCGCCGCAGCGATGAAAGCGTTTGTGGTGACCCGCGTCGGCGACGTGTTCCTCGCCTTCGCGCTGTTCATTCTTTATAACGAACTGGGTACCCTCAACTTCCGCGAAATGGTTGAGCTGGCGCCGCAGCACTTCGCTAACGGCAGCACCACGCTGCAGTGGGCGACGCTGATGCTGCTCGGCGGCGCGGTCGGTAAATCCGCCCAGCTGCCGCTGCAAACGTGGCTTGCCGATGCGATGGCGGGTCCGACGCCAGTCTCCGCGCTGATCCACGCCGCCACCATGGTTACCGCGGGCGTCTACCTGATCGCCCGTACCCACGGTCTGTTCCTGATGACGCCGGAAGTGCTGCATCTGGTCGGGATCGTCGGGGCGGTAACGCTGGTGCTGGCGGGCTTCGCCGCGCTGGTGCAGACCGACATCAAACGCGTTCTCGCTTACTCCACCATGAGCCAGATTGGCTACATGTTCCTCGCGCTGGGCGTGCAGGCATGGGATGCGGCGATTTTCCATCTGATGACCCACGCGTTCTTTAAAGCGCTGCTGTTCCTGTCGTCGGGTTCGGTGATCCTCGCCTGCCATCACGAACAGAACATCTTTAAGATGGGCGGCCTGCGCAAATCTATTCCGCTGGTGTACGTCTGCTTCCTGGTGGGGGGCGCGGCGCTGTCCGCTCTGCCGCTCATTACCGCAGGCTTCTTCAGTAAGGATGAGATTCTGGCGGGGGCGATGGCCAACGGCCATATCAACCTGATGGTGGCGGGCCTGGTCGGCGCCTTTATGACCTCGCTGTACACCTTCCGCATGATTTTCATCGTGTTCCACGGTAAAGAGCAAATTCACGCGCACGCAGGGAAGGGGATCACCCATCATCTGCCGCTGATTGTGCTGCTGGTGCTGTCCACCTTCGTTGGCGCGCTGATCGTGCCGCCGCTGGAAGGCGTCCTGCCGCAGACCACTGAACTGGCGCACGGCAACGTGATGACGCTGGAGATTGCCTCCGGGATCATCGCCATTGCCGGCATCCTGATCGCCGCATGGCTGTGGCTGGGCAAACGCACCCTGGTGACCTCTATCGCCAACAGCGCGCCTGGCCGCTTCTTCGGTACCTGGTGGTTCCATGCCTGGGGCTTCGACTGGTTATACGACAAAGTCTTCGTTAAGCCATTCCTCGGCATTGCCTGGCTGCTGAAGAGCGATCCGCTGAACGCATTGATGAACATCCCGGCGATCCTCTCCCGCTTCGCAGGTAAAGGCCTGCTGGTGAGCGAGAACGGCTATCTGCGCTGGTATGTGGCGTCAATGAGCATCGGCGCGGTGGTGGTGCTGGCGCTGCTGATGGTATTGCGTTGAGTTTGAGAACCATTGTGTTGCCCGGCGGCGCGCTGCTTGCCGGGCCTACGGGACCGTAGGTCGGGTAAGCGTTAGCGCCACCCGACAAAACAAGCCTCAAACCGAAGTGAATTTTCTGTGAGAATTCGTTGAAAATCAGGTCGTAAAGGACAGGCATTATCGGCGAAGTCAACGTGGACGCCGCCTGCGCGGAGCAACCGGAGCGTATTAAAGTACGTGAGGATTGTGAGCACAGCCGGAGTTCGCTATGACGAGTAAGATAGCCTGAACCGGACTTAAATAAGGAATAAAAATCACCATGTTATTGCCTTGGTTGATATTAATCCCCTTTATCGGCGGCTTCCTGTGCTGGCAGACCGAACGCTTTGGCGTGAAAGTGCCGCGCTGGATCGCGCTGATTACTATGGGACTGACGCTGGCGCTTGGCCTGCAGCTGTGGATGCAGGGCGGCTATTCTCTGACGCAATCCGCGGGTATTCCGCAGTGGCAGTCTGAGTTCGTGCTGCCGTGGATCCCACGCTTCGGCATTAGCATTCATCTGGCGATCGACGGCCTGTCGCTGCTGATGGTGGTGCTGACCGGCCTGCTCGGCGTGCTGGCGGTGCTCTGTTCCTGGCGCGAAATCGAAAAATACCAGGGATTCTTCCACCTCAACCTGATGTGGATCCTGGGCGGCGTCATCGGCGTGTTCCTCGCCATCGACATGTTCCTGTTCTTCTTCTTCTGGGAAATGATGTTGGTGCCGATGTACTTCCTGATCGCGCTGTGGGGCCACAAAGCCTCTGACGGTAAAACGCGTATCACGGCGGCCACCAAGTTCTTCATCTACACCCAGGCGAGCGGCCTGGTGATGCTGATCGCCATTCTGGCGCTGGCATTCGTCCACTTCAACGCCACCGGTGTGTGGACTTTCAACTATGAAGAGCTGTTGAAAACCCCGATGTCCCACGGCGTGGAATACCTGCTGATGCTCGGCTTCTTCATCGCCTTCGCGGTGAAAATGCCGGTGGTGCCGCTGCACGGCTGGCTGCCGGACGCCCACTCCCAGGCGCCGACCGCCGGTTCCGTCGACCTCGCGGGGATCCTGCTGAAAACCGCGGCCTACGGTCTGCTGCGCTTTGCGCTGCCGCTGTTCCCGAACGCCTCCGCCGAGTTTGCGCCCATCGCGATGTGGCTGGGCGTGATCGGGATCTTCTACGGCGCGTGGATGGCCTTTGCGCAGACGGATATCAAACGACTTATCGCCTACACCTCCGTGTCCCACATGGGTTTCGTGCTGATTGCTATCTACACCGGCAGCCAGCTGGCGTATCAGGGGGCGGTGATCCAGATGATTGCTCACGGTCTCTCCGCGGCGGGTCTGTTTATTCTCTGCGGCCAGCTGTACGAACGTCTGCATACCCGTGACATGCGTCAGATGGGCGGTCTGTGGAGCAAAATCAAATGGCTGCCGGCGATGTCGATGTTCTTCGCCGTCGCCACCCTGGGGATGCCGGGCACGGGTAACTTCGTCGGCGAATTTATGATCCTGTTCGGCAGCTATAAAGTGGTGCCGGTGATCACCGTGATCTCGACCTTTGGTCTGGTATTCGCGTCCGTTTACTCGCTGTCGATGCTGCATCGCGCTTATTTCGGTAAAGCGAAAAGCGAAATCGCGGCGAAAGCGCTGCCGGGGATGTCCCTGCGTGAACTGTCTATCATCCTGCTGCTGGTGGTGCTGCTGGTGCTGTTGGGCTTCTTCCCGCAGCCGATCCTCGACACCTCGCATGCTGCGATGAGCAACATTCAGCAGTGGTTTGTTAATTCTGTTTCTACTACAAGGCCGTAATTCGCCATGACAATAACTCCACAACAACTGATCGCACTGCTACCGCTGCTGATCGTCGGCTTGACGGTGGTGGTTGTGATGCTCTCCATTGCGTGGCGACGCAATCATTTTCTCAATGCCACGCTGTCGGTTCTCGGACTTAACGCCGCGCTGGTCTCGCTCTGGTTCGTCGGCCAGAACGGGGCGATGGACGTCACGCCGCTGATCCGCGTTGACGGCTACGCCATGCTCTATACCGGGCTGGTGCTGCTGGCGAGCCTCGCGACCTGTACTTTCGCCTACCCGTGGCTTGAGGGTTACAAGGACAACAAAGAAGAGTTCTACCTGCTGGTGTTGATTGCCGCCCTGGGCGGCATTCTGCTGGCCGGTGCGAATCATCTGGCGGCGCTGTTCCTCGGCATCGAGTTAATCTCCTTGCCGCTGTTCGGCCTGGTCGGCTACGCCTTCCGCCAGAAGCGTTCGCTGGAAGCGAGCATCAAATACACCATCCTCTCCGCGGCAGCCTCCTCTTTCCTGCTGTTCGGTATGGCGCTGGTGTATGCGAACTCCGGCAACCTGTCCTTCCTTGCGCTGGGCAAGAGCCTGGCGGACAACACCCTGCACGAGCCGCTGCTGCTGGCGGGGCTCGGCCTGATGATCGTCGGTCTTGGCTTTAAGCTGTCGCTGGTGCCGTTCCACCTGTGGACGCCGGACGTTTACCAGGGGGCGCCTGCGCCGGTCTCCACCTTCCTGGCGACCGCCAGCAAGATTGCTATCTTCGGCGTGGTGATGCGTCTGTTCCTGTACATGCCGGTGGGCAACAGCGAAGCGGTGCGCGTGGTGCTGGGGCTGATCGCCTTCGCCTCTATCATCTTCGGTAACCTGATGGCGCTGAGCCAGACCAATATCAAACGTCTGCTCGGTTACTCTTCTATCTCCCACCTCGGCTATCTGCTGGTGGCGCTGATCGCCCTGCAAAGCGGCGAAATGTCGATGGAAGCCGTTGGCGTCTACCTGGCCGGCTACCTGTTCAGCAGCCTCGGCGCGTTCGGCGTGGTCAGCCTGATGTCCAGCCCATACCGTGGCCCGGACGCGGACTCGCTGTTCTCCTACCGCGGTCTGTTCTGGCACCGTCCGATCCTGTCGGCGGTGATGACGGTGATGATGCTCTCCCTGGCCGGTATCCCAATGACGCTCGGCTTTATCGGTAAGTTCTACGTGCTGGCCGTCGGTGTTCACGCCCATCTGTGGTGGCTGGTTGCCGCGGTGGTTGTCGGCTCGGCGATCGGTCTCTACTACTACCTGCGCGTGGCGGTGAGTTTGTACCTGAGCGCGCCGGAGCAGCTGAACCGTGATGCGCCGTCGAACTGGCAGTACAGCGCGGGCGGTATCGTGGTGCTGATCTCTGCCCTGCTGGTGCTGGTGCTCGGTATCTGGCCGCAGCCGTTGATTAGCATCGTGCAGCTGGCGACGCCGCTGATGTAAGTTGATTGCCTCAATAAAAAAACCGCCGGAATGGCGGTTTTTTTATGCCCGGAATGTTACGCCACCCTGTAGACCATAAAGTCTTCCGCCAGCAGGGTGTCCGGGAAAATCTCCCGGCATTCCGCCAGCATCCGCAGGCAGCCTTCGGCATCGTAGCGTGAGCTAAAGTGGGTGGCGATTAGCGTGCCGACCCCCGCTTCTTTGGCAAGCGCTGCGGTCTGCTGACTGGAAGAGTGGCCGCGGCTATTGGCTTTCTCCGCCATCGCCTGCTCCAGCGTGGTTTCGTGCACCATCACATCCGCCCCGCGCGCCATTTCCAGCGCCTGCGGGCAGGGGGCGGTATCGCCGAAGATGGCCAGCGTTTTACCCGGCGTAGCGGGCCCCAGGTAGCGGCTGCCGTCGATCGTCCGGCCATCCGCCAGCGTGACCTGTTCACCGCGCTTAAGCCGGTGAAACAGCGGTCCGGGGGGTACGCCGTCGGCAATCAGCTGGGCGGCGTCGAGGGCGCCGGGCTTGTCATGCTGCTCAATGCGATACCCGTAGCACTCCACTGGATGGCTGAGCGGGAACGCGGTGACCCGATAGCCCTCTTCGTCGAACACCAGACCGGGGCCGACTTCGATGATGGTCAGGGGATAATCGGTCCACGAACCGCTGAGGCGCAGCGCGGTGTCAATGAATTCCTTTATTCCTTTTGGTCCGTAGACCGTCAGCGGCAGCGAATTTCCCTGCATCGAGCGGCTGCACAGCAGGCCGGGCAGGCCGAACAGATGGTCGCCGTGCAGATGGGTAATAAAGATCTTATTCAGTTTGCCTGGATGATGGGGCGTATGCAGAAATTGATGCTGGGTCCCTTCGCCGCAGTCAAACAACCACATTTCGGCGCGGGTTGGCTGTTGCAAATTGAGTATTATCGACGTCATATTACGCGTGCGGGTCGGCACCCCGGCGGATGTCCCCAAAAAAGTTAATTCCATCGTCCAGTGTCCTCAGGGCGAGTCGCAAAGTATCAGTATATCAATAAGGAGCAGCAGATGATGACCTGGCAGGATCTCCATCATAGTGAACTTACCGTTCCCCAGCTGTATGCGCTGCTGAAGCTGCGCAGCGAAGTCTTTGTCGTGGAGCAGCAGTGCGCCTATCAGGATGTCGACGGCGATGATTTGGTCGGGGAAAATCGCCATCTGCTCGGCTGGCGCGATGGCGAACTGGTGGCCTATGCGCGGATCCTTAAAAGCGAAGAGATGTACGATCCGGTGGTGATTGGCCGGGTTATCGTCAGCCCCGCCGCGCGCGGCGAAAAGCTCGGCCATCAACTGATGGCGCAGGCGCTGGCCAGCTGTCAGCGGCACTGGCCGCAAAAGGCGATTTACCTCGGGGCGCAGGCGCATCTGCAAGCCTTTTACGCCCACTTCGGTTTTACGCCGGTGACTGAGGTCTATGATGAGGATGGCATTCCGCACATCGGCATGGCGCGGGAAAGCCGCGCTGGCTGACCCCTGAACATTCGCGTTCCAACCTTGTTCCGGGCCGGCGAGCGGGTGAGTTAAAACCCGCTCCCTCGTCATGGGTACTGCTATTCCGCCGTTGAACCCCTTATAATGTGGGGTTTTACTACCGTGGAGGTTTGCGTGCTGTCTGTTTCCACTGCGCTGGCCCGTTTATGTGACGGCCTGAGTGAGCCCTTTCCTGACTCACCCGGCACGCGAATTATCGATATTGACTTTCCGCTGAATGATGCCTTCGATCCGCTGCTATGGTGCGGCCAGCAGCCGCAGTGGCCGCAGTTCTACTGGCAGCAGCGCAATGGCGACGAGGAGCTGGCGGCGCTGGGGGCGGTAAAAAGCTTTCCCTCGCTCGACGCCGCAAACCGCTTTTTACACCAGGCCGGGCGGCAGGATCTGCGCATCTGCGGCCTGAATGCGTTTGCCCCGCAGCAGGGCCGGCTGGTGCTGCCGCGTCTGGAGTGGCGTCGGTGCGGCGGCAGGGCCGTGATGCGGCTGGTGCTGCACAGCGACCTCTCCCTGCGCGACGATGCCGTGACGGCGGGTGATTTTCTCGCCAGTCTGACCACCGCCCAGGCGACCCCTGGCGGCGTGCCGCCGCTGCTGAGCGAGCGCCACTCCTCCGATTATCCCCAGTGGCAGGCAATGATAGACCAGGCGACGCAGGCCATCGCCGCCGGCGACATGGATAAAGTGGTGCTGGCGCGGGCAACCGACCTGCAGTTTGCCGCCCCGCTGGATGCCGTGAGTATCATGGCCGCCAGCCGCAGCCGCAATCTTAACTGTTTTCATTTCCTGATGGCGTTCAATGCCCGGCAGGCGTTTTTCGGCTCCACGCCGGAGCGGCTGTGGCGCCGGCGCGGCGCGCTGCTGCGCACCGAAGCGCTGGCGGGCACCGTCGCTAATCATCAGGATGACGCGAAGGCGCAGCAGCTGGCCGACTGGTTGATGAAAGACGACAAAAATCAGCGGGAAAACATGCTGGTGGTGGAGGATATCTGCCAGCGCCTGCAGAGTGAGGCCTCGACGCTGGACGTTCTGCCGCCGCAGGTGGTGAGGCTGCGCAAGGTGCAGCATCTCCGACGCTGCATCTGGACCGAGCTGGCGGAGCCTGACGACAGCCGCTGCCTGCTGCAGCTCCAGCCCACCGCCGCGGTGGCCGGCCAGCCGCGGCGGGCGGCGCTGGCATTCATTCAGCGCCATGAACCTTTTTCCCGTGAATGGTACGCCGGCTCCGCCGGGTATCTGTCGCTGGCGCAAAGCGAGTTTTGCGTGGCGCTGCGTTCGGCGAAAGTGGACAACGACACTCTGCGACTGTATGCCGGGGCGGGGATCGTCAGCGGCTCCGATGCGCAGCAGGAGTGGCAGGAGATTGACAACAAAGCGGCCGGGCTGCGCTCGCTGCTGTGTCCATAAGACGGGAATGACGATGCATATCAAAACGCCGTCACTTTGCCTTATCTATACTTAGCATCAATATTTGATACCGGACAATTTCATGTCAGTAAGCGCATTTAACCGACGCTGGGCGGCGGTGATCCTGGAAGCTTTAACGCGCCACGGCGTGCAGCATATCTGCATTGCGCCGGGCTCGCGCTCGACACCCTTAACCCTGGCGGCGGCGGAAAACCGCGCCTTTATCCATCATACCCATTTTGACGAACGCGGCCTTGGCCACCTGGCGCTCGGTCTGGCGAAAGCCAGTCGTCAGCCGGTGGCGGTTATTGTGACCTCCGGGACCGCCACCGCGAACCTATATCCGGCGCTGATTGAGGCGGGGCTTACCGGGGAAAAGCTGATTCTCCTGACCGCTGACCGTCCGCCGGAGCTGATCGACTGCGGCGCCAATCAGGCGATTCGTCAGCCGGGGATGTTCGCCTCCCATCCGTCGCAGACGATTTCTCTGCCGCGTCCCTCGCAGGATATTTCCGCCCGCTGGCTGGTCTCGACCCTCGACCAGGCCTTGGGCGAGCTGCACGCCGGCGGGGTGCATATCAACTGCCCGTTCGCCGAACCGCTGTATGGCGATATGGATGATACCGGCGTGGAGTGGCAGCAGCAGCTCGGCAACTGGTGGCAGAGCGATAAACCCTGGTTACGTCAGGCGCTGAAGATGGAAAGTGAGAAACAGCGCGACTGGTTCTTCTGGCGGCAAAAGCGCGGCGTGGTCGTGGCGGGCAGAATGAGCGCCGCCGAAGGGAAAAAAGTGGCTGAGTGGGCGCAAACCCTCGGCTGGCCGCTGATCGGCGATGTCCTGTCGCAGACCGGGCAGCCGCTGCCGTGCGCTGACCTGTGGCTGGGCAACGGCAAAGCGGTGAGCGAGCTGGCGCAGGCGCAGATCGTGGTTCAGCTCGGCAGCAGCCTGACCGGCAAGCGGGTCCTGCAGTGGCAGGCCACCTGCGAGCCTGATGAATACTGGCTGGTGGATAATCTGCCCGGCCGTCTCGATCCGGCGCAGCACCGCGGCCGTCGTCTGCTCGCCAGCATTGACCGCTGGCTTGAGCTTCACCCGGCGGAGAAACGCCAGCCGTGGGCGACGGCTATTCCTGAACTGGCCCGACAGGCGTGGGAGGCGGCGGTCGCCAGCAACGAACCCTTTGGCGAAGCGCAGCTGGCGCAGCGAATTCGGCGCTATCTGCCGGAACAGGGGCAACTGTTTGTCGGCAACAGCCTGGTGGTGCGCCTGATCGACGCCCTGGCGCAGCTGCCGGCTGGCTACCCGGTTTACAGCAACCGCGGCGCCAGCGGCATTGATGGCTTGATCGCCACCGCCGCCGGCGTCCAGCGCGCCAGCGCCCGGCCAACCCTGGCTATCGTCGGCGATCTTTCGGCGCTGTACGATCTCAACTCGCTGGCCCTGCTGCGCCAGGCGTCGGCGCCGTTGGTGCTGATCGTGGTGAACAACAACGGCGGGCAGATTTTCTCCATGCTGCCGACGCCGCAGGACGAGCGGCGCCAGTTCTACTTAATGCCGCAGGACGTTGATTTCAGCCACGCGGCGGCGATGTTCGGCCTGGCCTATCATCGCCCGGCTGACTGGCAGGCGCTGGATGAGGCGCTGGCCGGCGCCTGGCGCAGGGCAGGGGCGACGGTGATTGAGCTGGCGGTCAATGAGACCGACGGCACGCAGACCCTCCAGCAGCTGCTGGCGCAGGTAAGTCGCCTGTGACCCTCAGCGCTGCAGTCGAACATGGCCAGCCGGGTTATCCCTGGCTGGTCTTTCTGCACGGTTTTTCCGGCGACCGCCATGAGTGGCGGGAAGTAGGCGACGCGTTTCGCGCCTGGCCGCGGCTGTATCTCGATCTGCCGGGCCACGGCGGCTCGGCGGATATCGCGGTGCAGGACTTTGCCGGGGTCAATATTCTACTGCAGGCTACGCTTAATAGTTACAACATACTTAACTACTGGCTGATCGGTTACTCGCTGGGGGGCCGGGTGGCGATGAACTTCGCCTGCCAGCCGCGCGCGGGCCTGCGCGGCCTCGTCGTTGAGGGCGGCCATCCGGGGCTGCAGGATGCCGAAGCGCGGCAGGCGCGGCGCAGCAACGACAGCGCCTGGGCGGAACGTTTTCGCAATCAGCCGTTGGCGCAGGTCTTTGCCGACTGGTATCAGCAGCCGGTCTTCGCTTCACTGGATGCCGGGCAGCGCGCGGCGCTGGTCGCCTTACGCAGCCGGAACAACGGCGCGACGCTGGCCGAGATGCTGCAGGCGACCTCCCTTGCCGGGCAGGCCGATCTGCGCGCGTCCCTGCAGGCGCGCGATTTCCCCTTTCACTACCTGTGCGGCGAGCGCGATGCGAAATTTCGCGCCATCGCGCAGGCGCTCGCGGCGGATCTCCATCTTATTCACCATGCCGGACACAACGCGCACCGGGACAACCCGGCGGCGGTGATTGCCTGTCTGGCGCAGATTCTGGCAAGTTAACTGAAGGACATTCTATGATCTCTCTTGATGAAGCAATGCTCTATGCCCCTGTTGAATGGCACGATTGTTCCGAAGGCTATACCGATATTCGCTATCACAAATCGGCCGACGGCATTGCCAAAATCACAATCAATCGCCCGCAGGTGCGCAACGCCTTCCGCCCGCTGACCGTCAAAGAGATGATCCAGGCGCTGGCGGATGCCCGTTATGACGACAATATCGGGGTGATTGTCCTGACCGGGGAAGGTGAGAAAGCCTTTTGCGCCGGCGGCGATCAGAAAGTCCGCGGCGATTACGGCGGCTATCAGGACGACTCCGGCGTGCATCATCTCAACGTACTCGACTTTCAGCGCCAGATCCGCACCTGCCCGAAACCGGTGGTAGCGATGGTGGCCGGCTACTCTATCGGCGGCGGCCACGTGCTGCACATGATGTGCGATCTGACCATCGCGGCGGAAAACGCCATCTTCGGTCAGACCGGGCCGAAAGTCGGCTCCTTCGACGGCGGCTGGGGCGCCTCCTATATGGCGCGCATCGTCGGGCAGAAAAAAGCGCGCGAAATCTGGTTCCTCTGCCGTCAGTATGACGCGCAGCAGGCGCTGGACATGGGGCTGGTGAACACCGTGGTGCCGCTGGCGGATCTGGAAAAAGAGACGGTGCGCTGGTGTCGTGAAATGCTGCAGAACAGCCCAATGGCGCTGCGCTGCCTGAAAGCGGCGCTGAACGCCGACTGCGACGGCCAGGCCGGTCTGCAGGAGCTGGCGGGCAACGCCACCATGCTGTTCTACATGACGGAAGAGGGACAGGAAGGCCGCAATGCCTTCAACCAGAAACGTCAGCCGGACTTCAGCAAATTTAAACGGAATCCCTAATGCGCGTTTCGCAGGTTTACCGCTGGCAGATACCGATGGACGCGGGCGTGGTGCTGCGAGAACGGCGGTTAAAAACCCGCGACGGGCTGTTCATCCACCTGCGGGAGGGTGAGCGGGAGGGCTGGGGGGAAATTTCTCCCCTGCCGGGATTCAGCGCAGAGACTCTGGCGGAGGCGCAGGCGGCGCTGCTGCCCTGGGCTCAGGCCTGGCGCGACGGCGCGGAGCCGGCGCTTCCTGCGCTGCCCTCTGTCGCGTTTGGCATCAGCTGCGCGCAGGCGGAGCTCAGCGGCGAGCTGCCGCAGGCCGCGGATTATCGCGCGGCGCCGCTCTGCTCCGGCGATCCGGATGAGCTGTTCGCCAGACTGGCGGCGATGCCCGGCGAGAAAGTCGCTAAGGTGAAAGTGGGGCTCTGGGAGGCGGTCCGCGACGGCATGGTGGTTAATCTGCTGCTGGAAGCCATCCCCGACCTGCAGCTGCGTCTGGATGCCAACCGGGCCTGGACGCCGCTGAAAGCGCAGCAGTTTGCGAAATATGTCGATCCGGCGTATCGCCAGCGCATTGCCTTTCTTGAGGAACCTTGTAAAACGCGGGAGGACTCGCGGGCCTTTAGTCGCGAAACCGGGATCGCTATCGCCTGGGATGAAAGCCTGCGCGAGGCGGATTTTCGCTTCGTCGCCGAGCCGGGCGTGCGCGCGGTGGTGATCAAGCCGACGCTAACCGGCAGTTTACACCGGGTTCAGCAGCAGGTCGCCGCGGCCCATGCGCTGGGGCTGAGCGCGGTGATCAGCTCGTCGATCGAGTCCAGCCTCGGGTTAACCCAGCTGGCGCGGGTTGCCGCCTGGCTGACGCCGCAGACCATCCCCGGACTGGACACCCTGTCGCTGATGGGCGCCCAGCTGGTGCGGGCGTGGCCGGAAAGCACCCTGCCGATGCTCAGCATCGATACGCTGGAGCCGCTGCTGTGACCTTTCGCGACTGGCCCTGGCGGCACTGGCGCCAGCGGCGCGGAGAGGCGCAGGCGCTGCGCCTGAATGACCAGCCGCTGACCTGGCGCGACCTGTGCGCCCGCGTTGACGCGCTGGCGGCCGGGTTTGCCGCGCAGGGCGTAACCGAAGGTCACGGGGTGGCGCTGCAGGCTTTTAACCAGCCGTCGACGCTGCTGGCCTGGCTGGCGCTGCTGCAGTGCGGCGCGCGGGTGCTGCCGCTGAATCCGCAGCTGCCGACGGCGTTGCTGCAGGAACTGCTGCCAGCGTTGACCGTCCAGCATCAGCTGGTGCTTAACGGCGATGCGCTGCCGGGGGATTTACCGGCGTTAACCCTGCAGGCGACAGCGGGAACCCATGCTGTGCCGTGGCGTGAGGATCGTTTCGCCTCAATGACGCTGACCTCGGGGTCGACCGGTTTGCCGAAGGCGGCGGTGCATCATGCCAGCGCCCATCTGGCCAGCGCCGCCGGCGTGCTGGCGCTGATGCCGTTTGCCGCAGAAGATGACTGGCTGCTGTCGCTGCCGCTGTTTCATGTCTCCGGCCAGGGGATTATGTGGCGCTGGCTGCTGGCCGGCGCGCGGCTGACGGTGCGCGATAAACAGCCGCTGGCGCAGATGCTGCAGGGCTGTACCCATGCTTCGCTGGTGCCGACTCAGCTGTGGCGCCTGCTGAATGACGATGCTGCGCTTTCCCTCAAGGCGGTGCTGCTCGGCGGCGCGGCGATCCCGGTCGAATTGACCGAGCGGGCGCGGGGGCAGGGGGTACGCACCTACTGCGGCTATGGCCTGACCGAATTCGCTTCCACCGTCTGCGCTAAAGAGGCCGACGGCGCGGCGGATGTGGGCGCGGCGTTGCCGGGGCGGGAGATGAAAATCGTTGCCGGCGAGGTCTGGCTGCGGGCGGCGAGCATGGCCGCGGGCTACTGGCGCGACGGTCAATTGTTGCCATTGACCAACGACGAAGGGTGGTTTGCCACCCGCGATCGCGGCGAGATCATCGATGGACGGCTTACTCTCCTCGGGCGCCTGGATAATCTCTTTTTCAGCGGTGGAGAAGGGATCCAGCCGGAGGAGGTGGAACGGATCATCGGGGCGCATCCGCAGATACAGCAGGCGTTTGTCGTGCCGCTGGACGATGCGGAATATGGCCAGCGTCCGGTAGCGGTGGTGGAATGCGATGACGGCTGCGAAATGAGCGTGCTGGCGGCATGGAGCGCGGAACGGCTGGCGCGTTTCCAGCAGCCGGTGCGTTGGCTGCGGCTGCCGGAAACGTTAAAGAACGGTGGGATTAAGATCTCGCGCCGGGCGCTGCGCGAATGGGTCAATTCGCCGGCTTAGCCGATATTGGCTTCGGCGCGACGCTGGCGCTGTTTACGCCGCAGACGCAGCAGCGGCGGCACCACCAGCACGGCGATAGCCAGCACCAGCAGCGTTTTGGTCACCCCGCTTTGCCACAGGATCGCCAGATTGCCGTTGCTGATCGACAGCGCGCGACGCAGGTTCTGCTCCAGCATCTCCCCCAGCACGAAGCCAAGGATCAGCGGCGACATCGGGAAGTGCATTTTGCGCATGATGTAGCCGAGCACCCCAAGCCCCACCATCAGCAGCAGGTCAAAAGTGGTGCTGTGTACCGCGTAGACGCCGACGGCGGAGACCGCGGCGATGGCCGGGACCAGAAACCACAGCGGAATGGTCAGCATACGGGTGAACAGGCCGATCAGCGGAATGTTCATGATAAGCAGCATCACGTTGGCGATCAGCAGGGCGGCAATCAGCCCCCAGACGATATCCGGCTGCTCGGTGAACATTGCCGGGCCGGGGGTGATGTTATACAGCGTCAGCGCGCCCATCATCACCGCGGTGGTGCCGGACCCCGGCACGCCGAGCGTCAGCATGGGAATAAAGGAACCGCAGGCGGAGGCGTTATTGGCCGCTTCCGGCGCCGCCACGCCGCGAATATCGCCCTTGCCGAAGTTATCGCTGTTACCGCTGAGTTTTTTCTCCGTCATGTAGGTAATGGCGCTGGCGATGGTCGCCCCGGCGCCGGGCAGAATGCCGACGAAGAAACCCACCACCGAAGAGCGCAGGGTCGCGCCGACGCACTGCGCGGCCTCTTTGGTGTTAAACAGCATCCGTCCGGTTTTCCGCACCAGCGTTTGTCCGCCGCTGGTGCTCTCCAGCATCAACAGGATCTCTGAAACCGAGAACAGGCCGATCACCACCACAATAAACTGTACGCCGTCCGAGAGATGGACGCTGTCGAAGGTGAAGCGGTAAACCCCGGTATTGGCGTCCACCCCTACCGTCGCCAGACCCAGGCCGATTAACGCCGCGAGGAACGACTTCAGCGGGTTCTGCGCCATCATGCTGCCAAGACAGGCGATGGCGAAGACCATCAGCGCGAAGTACTCCGCCGGACCGAACGCCAGCGACCACTGGGCGAGCAGCGGCGCGAACAAAATAATACCGCCGATGGCGATCATTGAGCCAAAGAAGGAACTGACGGCGGAAATCGACAACGCAACGCCGCCGCGACCCTGCTGGGCCATCGGATAGCCGTCGAGGGCGGTCATAATGGCGGCGGCATCGCCGGGCACGTTCAACAGAATTGATGAAATACGCCCGCCGTATTCGCAACCGATATAAACCGTCGCCAGCAGGATCAGCGCCGACTCCGCGGGTAAATGCAGGGCGAAAGCCAGCGGCAGCAGAATCGCCACGCCGTTGATAGGCCCCAGCCCCGGCAGGAGGCCGACGATAGTCCCGACAAAGCAGCCGATCAGGGCGATGAGCAGGTTCTCCGGCGTCATGGCGACGGCGAAGCCCTGCGAGAGATAGATCCAGGTATCCATAAACGCCTCCGTTAATTAAACCAGATGCCAAGGGGCAGGGTGACATCGAGCAGGGTGTCGAAGGCGTACCATAACGACACGCCCATCGCGACGCCGGCAATGCCCGCCGCCGGCAGCGTCGCGCCGAACAGCAGACCAATGATCGCCGTCAGCAGCGCGGTGGCCAGCGGAAAACCGAGCCATTCAAACCCCCAGGCGTAGACCACCAGCACCACGACCATGGTCAGCAGACGCTGCAGCACATGCCGTCCCGGCCACTCGACGGCGTCCGGGCGACGTAGCAACATTAACGCCGAGCACAGCAGCATCAGGCCGATGATCCCGAGCGGGAAGGGACGCGGGCCGACGGGTTCATAGGCGTATTCGCTGTGGATCTGCCAGGCGATAAACAGACCGCCAATACATAACAACAGCCACACTCCGGCAAAAATACGATCGCTCATTAGCGCCTCCGCGGATTATTTTGCCAGGCCAAAGGCTTTCGCCTGTTCACGATAGTCGTTGACCTGCTGCTTAACGTAGGTATCGAGCTCCTTGCCGTTCATGTTGAATTCAAACAGGCCGCGCAGTTCACGTTGCTTTTTGAACGCTTCGGTTTGCTGCAGTTTAGTGAATTCATCGACCCACCACTGGTACTCGGCGTCGCTGACTTTCGGGCCCATAAAGAAGCCGCGAATAATCGGCCAGACCAGGTCGTAGCCCTGCTCTTTAGCGGTGGGGACATCGGCGAGCGCGCCCGGCAGTCGTTCACTGGAGAAGACCGCCAGCACGCGGATTTTATTGCCCTGCAGATAGGGCACCATCTCGCTGAGATCGCCGGAGACCGCCTGCACATGGTTACCGAGCAGCGCGGTCACCGGCTCGCCGCCGCCCTCAAAGGCGACGTAGCGCATTTTATGCGGGTCGACGTTGGCTTTTTGCGCCAGCAGCGCCGCTTTCATCCAGTCCTGGCTGCCGATGGAGGCCCCGGCGCCAATCACGATACTGGAGGGATTTTTCTCCATCGCGGTCATAAACGACTTCAGATCTTTCCATGGCGAATCGGCGCGCACGGCGATCATGCCGTAGTCGGTGCCGACGCTCGCCAGCCAGCGCACGTCATCGACGCTGTAACGGCCGAATTTACCCTGCGACAGGTTCAGCAGCGAGCCGCCGGAGAAGGCGACGACGGTCCCCGGCTCTGCAGGGCGCTGGGCGACAATGGCGTTGTAGGCTACCGCGCCCACGCCGCCGGGCATATAGGTGACGCGCATCGGTTTCTCGATAGCGCCGGTTTCCATCAGGCTCACCTGAATCAGCTTACAGGTCAGGTCAAAGCCGCCGCCGGGTTTAGCGGGCGCGATACATTCGGTGCGGGACGGGGCCTCTGCGGCGAAGGCGGATGTGGTGCAAAGGCACAGCGCGATGGCGCTCAGATGGCGGAAAAATGGCGTTTTCATAGGCTTCCTCAGCAGGTACAGGGCAGGTTTTTTTGATTATGTGAACCGACATATGGCGATTCGGTTGCATGATTGTTAAAACAGTTACCTTTCATTTCCCTTTCAATGCAGCAGCAACGTTACAGGATGTGATATGCGTCTCTTATTAGCCGAGGATAATCGTGAGCTGGCTCACTGGCTGGAAAAAGCGCTGGTGCAGGGCGGTTTTGCCGTAGATTGCGTCGCTGACGGGCGTGCGGCCGACCATCTGCTGCAAAGCGAGCAATATGCGCTGGCGGTGCTGGATATCGGTATGCCGGGGTTCGATGGCCTTGAAGTGGTGCAGCGGCTGCGCAAGCGCGGGCAGACCCTGCCGGTGCTGTTGCTGACCGCCCGCAGCGCGGTAGCGGACCGGGTGAAGGGCTTAAATGCCGGCGCGGATGACTATTTACCTAAGCCCTTTGAGCTGGAAGAGCTCGACGCCCGCCTGCGGGCGCTGCTCCGGCGCAGCGAAGGGCAGGTGCATGAGGTGCAGCAGCTTGGCGAGCTGGCGTATTGTGACGAAGGCTATTTTTTACTCCGCGGCCAGATGTTGTCTCTGACGCCGCGCGAGCTGGCGCTATTGAAGGTGCTGATGTTTCGCCGCACTCGCCCGGTTTCCCGTCAGCAGCTGTTCGAACAGGTGTTCAGCCTCAGCGATGACGTCAGTCCGGAAAGCATCGAACTCTACATTCACCGTCTGCGCAAGAAACTTCAGGCGAGCAATGTGCGTATAACCACCCTGCGCGGTTTAGGCTATCTGCTTGAGTGCGAGCGCCATGAGATGGAGTAAGCCGCAATCGCTCTATGCCCAACTGTTGCTGTTTCTCGGCCTGCCGCTGGTCCTGCTGTGGGGACTCTCCGCGTTTAACAGCTACGTCAGCGCGCTGCAGGCGGCGACGCAAGCCTACGATCGTACCCTGCTGTCGTCGGCGCGGACGGTGGCCGAGCAGCTGGTGGTTCGCCGAGGGCAACTGGAGGTGAATGTGCCCTGGGTGGTGCTGGACAGCTTCGAGCTCAATATGAACGATCGTCTCTATTACAAGGTGCTCGACCCGCAGGGGAAGGTCATTTCCGGCTATGACGATCTGCCCGCGATGCCGCCCTCCACCTCGCGAACTCAGCTCTATCCGGCGCTGGCGTGGTTTTATCACACCGAATATCGCGGTCAGGCAATCCGCGTGGCGCGCCTGCTGCAGCCCATCAACGAAGGCGGCATCGTTGGCATGGCGGAGATATATATTGCCGAAACGCTGCAGTCCCGCCGCTGGCTGGCCGGACAATTACTCTTCTCATCCTGGGTGTCGCAGGGGTTACTGGTCCTGTTGACGCTGGTGCTGGCAGCCTGGCTGCTGCGCCGCGTGCTGCGGCCCATGCGTCAGCTCTCCGCGCTGATGGTGCGCCGTGAACCCGGTCTGCTGACGCCGCTGCCGGAGCTGCTGCCCTGGTCGGAAACGCGGCTGCTGATTGTCGCGTTCAACCGCTACATCGACCGTCTGCGGGTGATGATCTCCCGCCAGGAGCGCTTCAGCGCCGATGCGTCCCATCAGCTGAAAACACCGCTGGCGGTGCTGAAAACGCAGGCTTCGGTAGCCCTGGCCAGCGACGATCCGCAACTGTGGCGCGAAAGTCTGCAGGCGATGCGCGCCACGCTGGACGATACGGTCTTGTTAACGGAGCGGTTGCTGCAGCTGGCGACGGTAAAACAGCGGGAGCAGGCGTTTGCGGTGATTAACTTGCCGGAGATTGTGCGCAACAGCTGCTTTTCACGTATCGCGCAAGCGCGGAGCAAACATATCGATCTTGGCTACGAGGGCGAGCAGTCGGCGGTATATGTGGCAGGCGATAGCGTTCTGCTGGGGGAGCTGTGCGCTAACCTGCTCGACAATGCCATTCGCTATACCCCGGAATATGGAACGGTCACGCTTAGCCTGCATCGCGATGGCGACGCCGTGTTGCTCAGCGTGGAAGACAGCGGTCCGGGAATTGACGACCACCAGGTACACCAGGCGCTGATGCCGTTTCGCCGCCTCGATAACGCGGGCGCGATTCCCGGCGCCGGGCTGGGCCTGGCGCTGGTTAACGATATTGCACGTTTGCATCGTAGCCACCTGCAGCTTTCGCGCAGCGAAAGCCTGGGCGGACTGAAGGCGACGCTGCGCCTGCTGACCGTGGCGTCAGAGTAGCCCCTTCATGCTCAGGGTGAGGCGGGTGGCGGCATTGAGATCGTAGTTTTTAAGCTCATCCGCTTTCACCCAGGCGTAATCGTCAAACTCCTCGTTGATCGTTACGTCGCGATTGGCGCTAACGCAGTCGAAGATCAGATAGATCATATAGATCGTTTCCTGGCGACCATCGGGATAGGTTTTCACGCGGGTATCATCGCGGAAGCTCCATGGCGTGATACGGGTCAACTGCAGTTTTTCGCCAAGCTCCTCGCGGACTTCGCGTCGCAGCGCCTCTTCAATACTTTCCCCCGGCTCCACGCCGCCGCCGGCCAGCGCCCACTGTCCGGGAAAAACCCCGCGGTCGGCAGCCATCTTGCACAACAGGTAATGGCCATCATTTTGGATTAGCGGGCAAACAATCGTCCTTTGACGCATGATTTTTCTCCTTCGCAGTAAGTCGGGCCGGGTATCGAGGAAACAGTTTGCGAGGCGCCTCGGCAAACCGCAAGGGAAATACGGCGCTGGCTTTACAGAGTGATAAGTTAAGCGAAAATTATCGTATGGAGAGCCACCATGGAAAGGACCACCCATTCCCCACATGACGCCGTGTTTAAACACCTCCTGTCGCATCGGGCGACGGCGCGGGATTTTCTGGACATTCACCTTCCTGAACATTTGCGAGAATTATGCAATCTGCAAACGCTGCAGTTGGAGTCCGGAAGTTTTATCGATGAAGACCTGCGCGCCAGCCATTCCGATATTCTTTACTCGCTGCAAACCCAGGCGGGGGACGGATATATCTATCTGCTTATCGAACATCAAAGCTCTGCGGACCGTCATATGGCATTTCGCCTGATGCGTTATGCGATAGCAGCGATGCAGCGCCATCTCGATAAAGGACATACGCAACTGCCATTGGTGATCCCGCTGCTTTTTTATCATGGGCAAGTCTCGCCCTGGCCGTATCCCATGTGCTGGCTGGAAGGATTTGCTCATCCGCAAACCGCGCGGCAAGTATACAATCAGGATTTTCACTTAATCGATATCACGGTGCTTCCTGACGATACAATAATGCAGCACCGACGGGTCGCGATGCTTGAGTTGCTGCAAAAGCATATCCGGCAACGCGATATGATGGAACTGCAGGAGCAACTAGCCAGCCTGTTGGCGCTGGGATACACTAGCCGCAGACAGCTCAGGACGCTGCTTCACTATTTATTGCAGGCAGGAAATGCCGCCGATCCGGTCGCCTTTTTACGTAATCTTGCGCAAAATGTCCCCAGACGGCTGCATAAGGAGACGCTAATGAACATTGCCCAGTTTCTGGAACAACGCGGCCATCAGCAGGGCCTTGAGCAGGGCCTGCAGCAAGGTCTTGAACAGGGAGAACAATTGGCTGCGCAACGTATTGCCCAGGCGATGCTGGAAAACGGGCTTGATCTGGCGCTGGTGGCGAAGCTGACGGGGCTTGCGCCGGAGCGCCTGGCCCTGCTCGCCCATTAATTTTTCTGCTTCCTTCAAACAGCCTGCGCAATGGCGATTGCGCAGGTAAATATAGATTTATTCAATCAATACAACCTAATTAAATATAATTCTACTGAATATGAATGCGGTGAAATTTACATTCTTTCGCAAATGCGCGGCGGTATTGCTGTAAAAAGACGCAACTGGTTACACTCTTGTGAAAAATCATTTCGCCAGGTCATTGATTCCTGACGAGTGCGCAGTAGAATTTTCAGGTTTTTTCGGGACTTCTTTGATTTTAATTTTCTGGATAGAGTAAATAATGAAAAAAAGCATTTTTATGGCGCTGGCTGGCGTCATGCTGGTCTCTTCGGCGGCCCATGCGATCAGCGTTACCGGCGAAGCAGGCGAGCATTACACCAACCTTGGGGTCGGCTTCGGCACCGAGTCCACCGGTCTGGCTGTTTCGGGTAACTGGCTGCACAGCGATAACGACGGCGACGCCGCGGGTTTAGGCCTGGGCCTGAATATTCCGCTGGGGCCGTTCCTGGCGACCGTGGGCGGTAAAGGGGTATACACCAACCCGAAACAGGGTGATGAAGGTTATGCGGCCGCGGTCGGCGGCGGCCTGCAGTGGAAAATCGGCGACAGCTTCCGTCTGTATGGCGACTACTACTACTCTCCAGATTCCCTCTCCAGCGGCATTGACAGCTATCAGGAAGCCAACGTCGGCGCCAGCTGGACCATTATGCGTCCGCTCAGCATCCAGGCAGGCTATCGCTATCTGAACCTGGCGGGCAAAGATGGCAACCGCGATAACACCATCGCCGACGGCCCGTACATCGGCGCCAGCGCCAGCTTCTAATCTCCTCCGGCGCGGTCTCCTCTTGCCGCGCCAGATTTTCCTCCTCGTCAGCCTCCCGCTTTGCGTTATAGTATTTGCCACCTGGCAGGCAAGGAGTGAGCAATGTTGAATGTGGAAATGCTGTCCACTGGCGATGAAGTGTTGCATGGTCAAATCGTTGACACCAATGCAGCATGGCTGGCGGATTTCTTTTTTAATCAGGGTTTACCATTAACGCGCCGTAATACCGTCGGCGACGATCTCGATGCGCTGGTGGCGATTCTGCGCGAACGCAGCGAACAGGCGGATGTGCTGATCGTCAATGGCGGCCTCGGCCCAACCAGCGACGACCTGAGCGCGCTGGCCGCGGCCACCGCGAAAGGCGAAGGACTTATTTTGCATCCGGAGTGGCTGGAAACCATGACCCGCTTCTTTGCTGAACGCGGGCGGCCGATGGCGGAAAGCAACCGTAAGCAGGCGGAAATCCCCGCCAGCGCCGAGATGATCAATAACCCGGTGGGCACGGCCTGCGGCTTTGCCATCCAGCTCAATCGCTGCCTGATGTTTTTCACCCCCGGCGTTCCCTCTGAATTCAAAGTGATGGTCGAGCAGGAGATTTTACCGCGCCTGCGCCAGCGCTTTACGCTGCCGGAACCGCCGGTATGCCTGCGGCTGACCACTTTTGGCCGCTCGGAAAGCGAGCTGGCGCAAAACCTCAATCCGCTGACGTTACCGCCTGGCGTGGTGATGGGCTACCGCTCGTCGATGCCGATCATTGAGCTGAAGCTGACCGGACCGGCTGAGCAGCGTGACGCCATGCTGGCCCTGTGGCCGGAAGTGCGTAAAGTGGCTGGCGACAGCCTGATTTTCGAAGGCACTGAAGGGTTACCGGCGCAGATTGCACGCTGCCTGCAGGAGCGGCAGCTGAGCCTGACGCTCAGCGAGCAGTTTACCGGCGGTCTGCTGGCGCTCCAGCTGTCCCGCGCCGGCGCGCCGCTGCTGGCCAGCGAAGTGGTCCCGGCGCAGGAGGAGACGCTGGCGCAGGCGGCCCGCTGGGCGGCCGAGCGGCGCATTAACCATTTTGCCGGCCTGGCCCTGGCGGTGAGCGGCCAGGAAAACGATCATCTTAACGTGGCCCTGGCCACCCCCGACGGCACCTTCGCGCTGCGGGTGAAGTTTAGCGTCACCCGCCACAGCCTGGCGGTACGCCAGGAAGTCTGCGCCATGATGGCATTAAACCTGCTGCGTCGCTGGCTGAATGGCCAACCGCTGGCCAGTGAACATGGCTGGATTAACGTGGTGGATTCCCTCTCAATGTAAGTCGTTTCCCGGCGCGCGGGCTTCTCCCGGGCGCCGGTTGTCCAGCCTGTTGTACTCTCCTGAAAAAATTCTGTGCGTTAAGTCGCAATTTTCCGCTGCGAACGGTCCAGCATACGGGAAAGCGATTGCCCCGCGATGTCGCTCACACTTTACCGCCCGGACAACCGCAACACTGATTCCAGTATTCAGGATTGGAGTCCAGTATGTTGGAATCAACGAAAGTCCCGGCGCTGACCCGCGCGATTGAGATCCTTAATTTAATTGGCCGCATCGGACCCTGCAGCGCGGCGACGATAATAGCGGAGCTGGGGATCCCGAAAAGCACGGTTTATCTGCTGCTGGGCGAGCTGAAAAAGCAGCGCTTCATCAGTATGGATAATCAGGATAACTACTGCCTGTGGACCAAACTGGTGGAGCTGGCCGGGCAGGCGCTAAGCAAAATGGACCTGCGCGAGCTGGCGCGGCCGCGCCTGACCCGCCTGATGGATGAGTGCGGCCTGCTCTGCCATCTGGGCATTATCGATCACGGTAACGCCTACTACATTCTGAAAATTGAATCACCCGCCACCATTAGCGTGCGTTCGCACGAAGGAAAGAGCCTGTCGCTTTACCGCTCCGGGATCGGCAAATGTTTGCTGGCCTGGCAGCCCGCCGGGGTTCAGGCATCGATTATCGATGAACTGCAGTGGGAGCGGGCTACGCCAACGACCATCAGCAATGCTCAACAGCTGCGGGAGGAGCTGGGGCGGATCCGCGCCCGGGGGTGGAGCTTTGATAATGGCGAGGACTATCCGGACGTGCGCTGCGTGGCCGCCCCGGTTTTTAACGCCAATAACGACCTGACCGCCGCCATCTCGGTGGTGGGCACCCGTCTGCAAATCAATGAAGACAATCGCGATTACCTTGCCGGTAAGGCGATTGCCTGCGCGAAAGATATTTCACGACTGCTGGGGTGGAAAAGCCCCTTTGAACAACTCGCCTCATCATAAGGAGAACGCCATGACCCTACCGAAAATTAAACACGTCCGCGCCTGGTTTACCGGCGGCGCCACCGCAGAGCAGGGCGCCGGCGGCGGCGATTACCACGATCAGGGGGCTAACCACTGGATTGACGATCATATCGCCACCCCGATGAGCAAATACAAACAGTATGAGCAGTCCCGCCAGTCGTTTGGCATCAACGTGCTGGGCACGCTGATTGTGGAAGTGGAAGCCGACAACGGGCAGACCGGCTTTGCCGTGTCGACGGCCGGAGAGATGGGCTGCTTTATCGTGGAAAAACATCTCAACCGCTTTATCGAAGGCAAATGCGTCAGCGATATCAAACTGATCCACGACCAGATGCTCAACGCCACCCTTTACTACGCAGGATCCGGCGGTCTGGTGATGAACACTATCTCCTGTGTCGACCTCGCGCTGTGGGATCTGTTCGGGAAAGTGGTTGGCCTGCCGGTCTACAAACTGCTGGGCGGAGCGGTGCGTGACGAAATCCAGTTCTATGCCACCGGCGCCCGTCCGGATCTGGCGCAGGAGATGGGCTTTATCGGCGGCAAAATGCCCACCCACTGGGGGCCGCACGATGGCGACGCCGGGATCCGCAAAGACGTCGCCATGGTGGCGGACATGCGCGAAAAATGCGGCCCGGATTTCTGGTTAATGCTGGACTGCTGGATGAGCCAGGACGTTAACTATGCCACCAAACTTGCCCATGCCTGCGCCCCTTACAACCTCAAGTGGATCGAGGAGTGCCTGCCGCCGCAGCAGTATGAAGGTTATCGCGAGCTGAAGCGCCAGGCGCCGGCCGGGATGATGGTGACCAGCGGCGAGCACCACGGCACCCTGCAGTCCTTCCGCACCCTGTCGGAGACCGGAATCGATATTATGCAGCCCGACGTCGGCTGGTGCGGCGGCTTAACCACGCTGGTGGAGATAGCGGCTATTGCTAAAGCGCGCGGGCAGCTGGTGGTGCCGCACGGCTCGTCGGTTTACTCACATCATGCGGTGATCACTTTCACCAACACGCCGTTCAGCGAGTTTCTGATGACCAGTCCTGACTGCGCCACGCTGCGTCCGCAGTTCGACCCGATCCTGCTCGGCGAGCCGGTGCCGGAGAGGGGGCGCATTCATAAATCGGTACTGGATAAACCCGGCTTTGGCGTCGAGCTCAATCGCGACTGCAACCTGAAACGTCCTTATCAACACTGATCCCCCGGGCCGCCCGGCGGCCCACGCCTGAGGATATTATGATGAGCAACACTCTGCTGGAGAGCGTGGTGAAGAAAAACCGCGCCCGCTTAATCCCCTTTATGCTGGCGCTGTACGTGCTGGCGTTTCTTGACCGTTCGAATATCGGTTTCGCCAAAGAGACCTACCAGCTGGACACTGGCCTCAGCAACGAAGCCTATGCGCTGGGGGCGGGGATTTTCTTTGTGGTCTATGCCTTTCTTGGGGTGCCGGCCAACCTGCTGATGCGCAAATTTGGCGCCAGAAAATGGATCGGCTGCACCACGCTGCTGTGGGGCGTGCTGTCGGCGGCGATGGCGTGGGCGGATACGGAAGCGAAATTCCTGCTGGTACGTACCCTGCTGGGCGCGGCGGAGGCGGGCTTCTTCCCCGGCATGATCTACCTCACGTCTCAGTGGTTTCCCCAGCAAAACCGCGCCAGCATTATGGGGCTTTTTTATATGGGGGCGCCGCTGGCGCTGACCCTCGGTTCGCCTTTATCCGGCGCGCTGCTGGAGATGCATGGGTTTATGGGCCATCCCGGCTGGTTCTGGATGTTTGTGATTGAAGGCCTGCTCGCCGTCGCCGCAGGAGCGTTCACCTTCTTCTGGCTGGACGATTCGCCGCAGCATGCCCGCTTCCTGAGCGCGGCGGAGAAACAGGCGCTGATAAGCGAGCTGGCGCGAGAGGAGGAGAAAAAGGTCACCTCGCGTCTGTCCGATGCGCTGCGTAACGGGCGGGTCTGGCAGCTGGCGCTGATCTACATGACCATTCAGGTGGCGGTCTATGGCCTGATTTTCTTCCTGCCCACTCAGGTCGCCGCGCTGTTGGGCACCAAAGTCGGCTTCATTGCCTCGGTGGTGACGGCTATTCCATGGGTGGCGGCGCTGTTCGGTACCTGGCTTATCCCTCGCTACTCCGATCGTACCGGCGAGCGGCGCAATATTGCCGCGCTGACGCTGCTGGCGGCAGCGGTCGGGATTGCGGTTTCCGGGCTGGTGGCGCCGGTGCTGGCTATCATCGCGCTGTGCGTGGCGGCGGTTGGGGTGATTGCCGTGCAGCCGGTCTTCTGGACGATGCCGACGCAGCTGCTCTCCGGCACGGCGCTGGCCGCCGGGATTGGCTTCGTTAACCTGTTTGGCGCCATCGGCGGCTTTCTGGCGCCGATCGTTCGCGTGCAGGCCGAAACGCTGTTCGCCAGCAGCGCCGCTGGACTGTTAACCCTGGCCGGCGTGGCCATCATCGGGGTGATCATCATCTTCTCATTAAGCCTCACCCGCGCGGTTCCTCAGCGCGGCGGCGTACAGCATTGATTAAAGGAATCGCTATGAACGCACTGTTATCAAACCCCTTCAAACGTGGATTATTACGCGGTGAGACGCAAATAGGCCTGTGGCTGAGCTCGACCTCCTCCTATCTGGCGGAGATTGCCGCCACTTCAGGATATGACTGGCTGCTGATCGACGGCGAGCATGCCCCGAACACTATTCAGGACCTTTATCATCAGCTCCAGGCCATCGCCCCTTATGCCAGTCAGCCGGTGATCCGTCCGGTGGAGGGCAGCCGCAGCCTGATAAAACAGGTGCTGGATATTGGTGCCAGAACGTTGCTGGTGCCGATGGTCGATACCGCCGAGCAGGCGCGGGAAGTCGTCTCGGCAACCCGTTATCCTCCCGTCGGTAGCCGCGGCGTTGGCGCCGGCGTGGCCCGGGCGGCGCGCTGGGGCAGAGTGGAGAATTATATGGCGGAGGCGAATGACGAACTCTGTCTGCTGATTCAGGTGGAGAGCCGAACCGCGCTGGAAAATCTGGACGCTATCCTCGAGGTGGAGGGCATTGACGGGGTGTTTATCGGGCCGGCGGATCTCTCCGCTTCGCTGGGACACCCGGACGATGCGGGCCATCCTGACGTGCAGCGGGTGATTGAGCAGAGCATCCGGCGCATTCGCGCGGCGGGAAAAGCGGCCGGATTTCTGGCGGTCGACCCGGCGATGGCGGATAAATGTCTCGCCTGGGGGGCCAATTTCGTCGCCGTCGGGGTCGATACCATGCTGTACACCCAGGCGCTGGACCGCCGGCTGGCAATGTTTAAATCCGCCAGCGCTCAGCCGCAGGAGAAAGCGAGCTATTGACGGCGCAGGCTGGCGCCGGACTCAGGCGAGCGCCTGCGCCAGCACCGTCAGCGGATGTTCGCAGCCTTTGCTGGTGGACATTTCTATCTGCCATTTACAGGTCTCGCAGTCGGTGACGACGATGTCGGCGCCGCTCTCCTCAATCTGACGGAACAGCGGGGCGCCGATAGCCTGGGATACCGCGTAATTCTCAGTCTTAAACCCGTAGGTGCCGGCGATGCCGCAGCACTGCGAATCCAGCACTTCCAGCTGCAGGCCAGGGATCAGCCGCAGCAGTTCGAGGGTATACAGCGACCAGCCCATTTTCTCCATATGGCACGGCGTGTGATAGACCACCTTCAGCGGCAGCGGGCGCAGCGGCAGCGTTTTGCCACTATCCAGTTGTTTCCAGATCCAGCGAGTGGCCAGCTCCACCCGGTCGCGGAGATCGCTGTTGTCGACATCAAGGAGGTGCGGGTATTCATCGCGCAGCGTAAAGGTGCAGGTCGAGGAGGTGGCGATGATCGGCAGCGCGTTTTCCCGCATCGCGGCGACGTTGCTCTGCGCCTGCTTACGCGCTTTGTCAAAAAAGCCGTTGGCGATCAGCGGCACGCCGCAGCATTTTTCCCGTGATAACAACTGCACGCCGGTGCCCAGCGCATTGACGACGCGAATCAGATCCTTGCCCAACTGCGGGTGGTTATAGTTGACGTAGCAACCATGAAAGAAGGCCACCTGCTCAGGGTACTGCGCCTGTCTGGCCGCGAGCTGGCGGAAAGCGCGGCGGAAGGTGCCGAAGCCATATTTTGGCAGCGTGCGGCGATGATCGATATTGAGCGCCGCGTCGAGCAGGCGGCGTACCGGTTTTAAGCCGGTGGTGGCGTTTACCAGTGGGGCAAAGGGGGTGGAAAGGGTGCCCATCAGGTCGGTATGGCTGAGAATGGCGTCGCGCAGGGTCGGTTTTTGCTGGCCATACTGTGCCCGGGCGCGTTGAATGATATCGCCAATTTTCACATCCGACGGGCAGGCGACCTCACAGCGCTTGCAGTTAATGCAGTACTTGAGCGCCTCATCGTACAGCGCGCCATCCTTCAGGCGCAGGCGTTCGCCGTCCGGCCCCGCCTGTTTCGGCCCGGGATAGCGCGGATTGACCCGGCTTACCGGACAGGTAGTGGTACAGACCGTGCACTTAATGCAGCTTTCAAAACGGGTATCGTTCATGGTCGGCCTCCGGCGAGGGCGTGGATCTGTCTGGCGGCGTGCAGTGCGGTGACGGCGCAGACCCCGCCGCCGCAGCCGAGCTGAATGGCATCGAACCCGCCGAGCAGCGAACCGATGGCGAAAAGATTGCTGAACGGCTGCCCGCCCAGCATGGGGCGCAGCAGGGCATCGGTTTTCACCCCGAAGCGCTGCCACGGCTGGGAGGCAAAGAAGTCGCGCTGGTACCAGTCGTCGCGCGGCAGGGTCTGCTGTAGATCGAGACCGAGAATGGGTTCGCGCACGCTATCCCGCGTGGCGACAAGACCGTTACTGAAAAAGCTGCCGCTGGCCAGCACGGTAAAACGCGGACGCAGCGCAATATCGCTGTGATTTCGCGTCCAGACGGCCTCGACGGCGCCCTGTCGATGGCTGATGTTCACCACTTCATCGCCGGCAAGCCAGGTGCCGCCGCCGCGAACAAACTGCCGCTGCAGCAAACTGTGCAGGCGCATCCCGGGAACCGAAGGCGGCAGCGTCGGCAGCAGACGCAGCGGGCAGGGCAGGCGCGCCTGCAGCCAGTGGTACAGGCGATCGTCGGCGAGGCCAAAGCAGGCGGGCATGATTAGCAGCTCATGCTGCTGCGCCAGCGGCAGCAGCGCCGCATGCAGGGCAGGCCAGTGGTTTTCATCGTCGAGGAGGCGGGCGATATTGGCGGCGCGAAACTCGGTGGGGTTGTCACGTAAAACATCCAGCAGCGGTAACTCGATTTCCGCCGCTACGGCGGTGACGCCGGTTTGCCCGAGCGCGGCGGCGGCGAGATGCGGCTGAAAATCGGCAAAGCCGCTGATCCCCACCAGACAGACCCCCTGTCGGGGGAGTGGCGCGACAGGAACCTCCTGCGGCGATAGCCACGCCGCGCGCAGCGTCCCCAGCGGCGTTACCCGCCGGTGCGGGCGGTGCGCGTCGCCCTGCATCACCGCGCCGCAGGCGGCCAGCAGGGCTTCAGTTTGTTTTGCGTATTCGAGCACCGCCCCGGCGCCGAGCCGGGAATAAGGGTGCTCAGGAAGCAGTTCAGCGAGCTGCTGCAGACCTTGCGCGAGGTCAGTGACGTTATCGCCGTTCGGCAGCGCCGAGAGCAGATCTAACGACGCGGAGGAAAAATGCAACGCGCTTTGCCCGCGGCTGATGATAACGCTGCGCAGGCCGGACTGATTCAGCGTCAGGCCGCACAGCAGGCCGGCCAGTCCGCCGCCGATAATCGCGCAGTCAAATTTCATCCTGATGCTCCTGTGGTAGTCCGCACAGGCCGAGGTAGACCCAGCGGGTGAATTCGCTTTCGCGCAGCGCGTCGCCCCAGGCGATGGGCTGCACGCCCTTCCAGCGCTCATTGAGAAACGCCGACAGCTGGGTCAACGACTGCGCGGGGGTGGTGACGTTAAAGCGCTGCAGCAGACCGGCGGCGCGGCAGGCGCAGAGTTCCCCCTGGCAGGTCCCCATGCCAATCCGGGTACGGCGGCGCAGGTCGAGCAGGGTGTGGACCGCCAGATTTTCCACCGCGTATTTCACTTCACCAGCGGTGACGGCTTCGCATTCGCAGACCAGACTACGGTGCTGGCGGCTGTCGCCAAGCCAGGCCGGCGTGCGATCGCCATGGCGGTAGACAGCAGAGCCGCGCAGCGGGCCCGGCAGGGAGATAATTTTTCGCAGGGTGCTTTCCGTCGGCTCCTGCGACCCGGGGAGCGGGCTCTCGGCCGTGGAACAGGGGGTGGTGTTGCCCAGCTTACGACAGACGGCGTCGGTGGCCCACTCGGCCATCAGGCGATAGGTCATCAGCTTGCCGCCGGTGATGGTAATGAAGCCTTCCATGCCGTCGCGCTGAGCATGGTCGAGCAGGACGATGCCGCGGCTGACGCTGCGTCCGCTGGGATCGTTGTCGCTGGCCACCAGCGGGCGCACGCCGGAGTAGGCGCGGAGGATCCGGGTGCGGCCCATGACCGGCGCCAGCTTTTCACCTTCGCGCAGCAGGGTTTCGACTTCCGTGGTCGTTACCCGGTTGTCGTCAATTTCGTCATAAGGAATATGCATCGAGGTGGTGCCGATCAGCGAGATGGTATCCCCGGGCACCAGAATATCGGCATCGGCTGGCTTACGGCAGCGGTTGATCACCAGGTTGTTAATCCGGTGGTCAAGGATCAACAGCGATCCCTTCGCCGGGAACATGGTGATGCGCAGGTCGGCATATTCCGCAATGCGCTGCCCCCAGATCCCGGCGGCATTGACCACTACCCCGGCGTACAGAGCGCGGGTCTGCTGAAGCTGACGATCGTATACCTGGACGCCACAGACGCGGTCGCCCTGGCGCAGCAGGCCTGTCACTTCGCAGCCGGTGAGGATCTGCGCGCCGTGTTCGCGGGCGTCGAGCATATTGGCCGCGGTGAGGCGAAACGGGTCAATGGTGCCATCCGGGACCTGCACCGCCCCCAGCAGCGTCGGGTTGACGGCGGGCTCGCGGCGCAGCGCCTCCTGCGCAGAAAGCGGCGTGGCCTCTATGCCAGCCTGCTGGCAGGCGGCGATAAAGGTCTGCTGCCAGGCCAGATCGTCTTCAGGCAGGGTAATGAACAGACCGCCGGCCGGTTCGATACAGTGACGGGCGATGCGGCGCAGGATGCGGTTCTCATTGATGCATTCGCGGGCGGATTCGTTGTCGGTCACCGCATAGCGGGCGCCGCTGTGCAACAGCCCATGATTACGGCCGGTGGCCCCGGTGGCGATATCATGGCGCTCAATGAGCACTGTGCGTAATCCGCGTCGGGCGCAGTCGCGGGCGATGCCGGCGCCGGTTGCTCCGCCGCCGATGATGATGACCTCGCTATCAAGACGTCCCGTCATCTTCAGCTCCTCTGCTTTCGTTTACCGCCATTTAGCCACAATCAATAAGGTTATTGTTTGATTTCGAGCATATTCGCGCGTTATTTGAGCGCGTTATGTGATTTTGTGCTCACATTGGAACCTTTTGTCATATTTCTGTAACAAATTGTGCGATGTTTCACAGTATCAGCTCTACGTATTGCCTACCATCGCGGCCAGATTCGAAGTTGGTGATTAATCTGGGATTGTTGTCGTGACGTCAGTAAAAAACAGCAAGGGCCACGGAGGCTGATATGTTAAGTATTTTTAAACCCGCCGCGCATAAAGCGCGTTTGCCAGCCGCGGAGATCGACCCGCTCTATCGTCGGTTACGCTGGCAGATTTTTATCGGCATCTTCTTTGGTTATGCCGCTTACTATCTGGTTCGTAAGAACTTTGCCCTGGCGATGCCCTATCTTATCGAGCAAGGTTTCTCTCGCGGCGATCTCGGTTTCGCCCTTTCCGGCATCTCCATTGCCTACGGATTTTCGAAATTCATCATGGGATCGGTCTCTGACCGTTCGAATCCGCGCATTTTCCTGCCGGCGGGGCTGATCCTCGCCGCGCTGGTGATGCTGGTGATGGGCTTCGTACCGTGGGCCACCTCGAGCATCATGATCATGTTCGTGCTGCTGTTCCTCTGCGGCTGGTTCCAGGGGATGGGCTGGCCGCCGTGCGGCCGTACCATGGTCCACTGGTGGTCGCAGAAAGAGCGCGGCGGAATTGTTTCAGTGTGGAACTGCGCGCATAACGTCGGCGGGGGGATTCCGCCGCTGCTGTTCCTGTTGGGTATGGCCTGGTTTAACGACTGGCACGCGGCGCTCTATATGCCGGCTTTCGGCGCTATTCTGCTGGCGATTTTCGCCTTCGCGATGATGCGCGATACGCCGCAATCCTGCGGCCTGCCGCCGATCGAAGAGTATAAAAACGACTACCCGGACGATTACAGCGAAGAGCATGAACAAGAGCTGACGGCGAAGCAGATCTTTATGCAGTACATTCTACCGAACAAGCTGCTGTGGTACATCGCGGTCGCCAACGTCTTCGTTTACCTGCTCCGCTACGGCATTCTCGACTGGTCGCCGACCTACCTGAAAGAGGTGAAGCACTTCGCGCTGGATAAGTCCTCCTGGGCCTACTTCCTGTACGAGTACGCGGGGATCCCGGGCACCCTGCTGTGCGGCTGGATGTCGGATAAAGTGTTTAAAGGCAACCGCGGCGCCACCGGCGTGTTCTTTATGACCCTGGTCACCATCGCGACCGTCGTGTACTGGCTGAACCCGCCGGGTAACCCGGGCGTCGATATGGCCTGTATGATTATTATCGGCTTCCTGATCTACGGCCCGGTGATGCTGATTGGCCTGCATGCGCTGGAGCTGGCGCCGAAGAAAGCCGCCGGCACCGCCGCAGGCTTCACCGGCCTGTTCGGTTACCTCGGCGGTTCCGTGGCCGCGAGCGCCATCGTCGGCTACACCGTCGATTTCTTCGGCTGGGACGGCGGCTTTATGGTGATGATCGGCGGCAGCGTGCTGGCGGTTGTCCTGCTGGTTATCGTGATGCTCGGTGAACGCCGCCATCATCAACAGCTGAAGCAAGCCTAAGGAGCGGCGATGAACATGAAACTCACCGCGCTAATGAGCGGCATGATGTTGGCCAGTTCGGCGCTGTGCTTCAGCGCGACAGCGGCGGATAAAATGGTTATCGCCCACCGGGGCGCCAGCGGTTATCTGCCTGAACATACCCTGCCGGCGAAAGCGATGGCCTACGCGCAGGGGGCGGATTACCTTGAGCAAGACCTGGTGATGACCAAAGACGACCGACTGGTGGTGTTGCACGACCACTATCTGGATCGGGTGACCGACGTCGCTCAGCGCTTCCCGCAGCGGGCGCGTCAAGATGGCCGTTTTTACGCCATCGACTTTACCCTGGCCGAGATCAAGTCGCTGACGTTTACCGAAGGCTTTGAGCCGAAAGATGGCAAGAATGTGCAAACCTATCCCGGGCGTTTCCCGATGGGCAAATCCGATTTCCGCATTCATACCTTTGAAGAAGAGATTGAGTTTGTCCAGGGGCTGAATCATTCCACCGGCAAAAACATCGGTATTTACCCGGAAATCAAAGCGCCGTGGTTCCACCATCAGGAAGGCAAAGATATTGCCGCCAGCACGCTGAAAGTGCTGAATGAATATGGCTACACCAGCAAGCAGGATAAGGTGTATCTGCAGTGCTTTGACGCCAGCGAGCTCAAGCGTATTAAGCATGAGCTGGAGCCGAAGATGGGCATGGATCTCAAGCTGGTGCAGCTTATCGCCTATACCGACTGGAATGAAACCCAGCAGCGGCAGGCTGACGGCAAGTGGGTGAACTACAGCTATGACTGGATGTTCAAGCCGGGGGCAATGGCGCAGATTGCGCAGTACGCCGACGGCATTGGTCCGGATTATCATATGCTGGTGGCGGAAGGCTCAAAGCCGGGGGCGGTGAAGCTGACGGCGATGGTGAAGGAGGCGCACGCCAGCCATCTGCAGGTGCATCCGTATACCGTGCGCGCGGATCAGCTGCCGGAGTACGCCAGCAACGTCAATCAGCTCTATGACCTGCTGTATCGCCAGGCGGACGTCGACGGCTTGTTTACCGATTTTCCGGATAAAGCGGTGCAATTCCTGGATGCTAAACGCTAAAAAGCCGGGTGGCGGTTGCGCCTTACCCGGCGTACGAACTGCGGTTTTGTTGACACTGTTCTCGGTGTGCAACGATTTCGACCCGGGAATAACGTTTGTTCTATGTTATTTCCTGGAAGATTGCGCTCCCGATAATTCTTCTACGTTATGCCTTTCATAGCGCAGGGAGCGCACAGGGGGAGGCCAGTCGCCGCCGCCCCCTGTACCCCCGGGCTCCGGCCAGCAAAATCGCCGCTGCGTCCGTGCAAAACACGGCCCTCAGCCCACATCCATGCGGGCTGCCCCAGCCTTCCGGGAACGTCTCAGCGATTTTGAGGCCGCAACACCGGCAGTTTCAGCAGCCCAGGACGGCAGTGCGTAAACGGCCGGTCCTGGAACAGTAGGTCAGGTAAGCGTAGCGCCACCTGACAAGACTACATCTCGATCTCAATATCGCCCTTCGCCCGGCAGCAGCAGGGCAAAATTTCTCCCGGCTGGATAAAGGCCAGCGGCTCGGTCAGCCAGTCAACCTGGCCGGAGACCAGACGAGTGCGGCAGGAGCCGCAATAGCCTGCGCGGCACTGATACTCGACGTCGATATTATGCGATTCAAGAGCAGCCAACAGGGAAGGGTGTTCATCCTGACACTCAAGGCGAGTGTCAGAGATTTTCAAGAAGATCCGCTTCATTACAGCTGGAAATTGCTCAGGTCGTCGGCATCGACTTCAGAGTCGATCTGGCCGACCAGGTAAGAGCTGACCTCTACTTCCTGCGGCGCCACCTGGACGTTGTCGGAGACCAGCCAGGTGTTGATCCACGGGATCGGGTTGGAGCGGGTCTGGAACGGCAGATCGAGGCCTACCGCCTGCATGCGGATATTGGTGATGTACTCGACGTACTGGCAGAGAATATCTTTGTTCAGGCCAATCATCGAGCCGTCGCGGAACAGGTAGTCCGCCCACTCTTTCTCCTGCTGCGCCGCCAGCACGAACAGGTCATAGCACTCCTGCTTGCACTCTTCGGCGATTTCCGCCATTTCCGGATCGTCGCTGCCGGAGCGCAGCAGGTTCAGCATATGCTGAGTGCCGGTCAGGTGCAGCGCTTCATCGCGGGCGATCAGGCGGATAATTTTGGCGTTGCCTTCCATCAGTTTGCGCTCGGCAAAGGCGAAGGAGCAGGCGAAGCTGACGTAGAAGCGGATCGCTTCCAGGGCGTTGACGCTCATCAGGCACAGATAGAGTTTCTTTTTCAGCTCGCGCAGATTGACGGTCACGGTCTTGCCGTTGACGGTGTGGGTGCCTTCGCCCAGCAGGTGCCAGTAGCTGGTCATCTCGATCAGCGAATCGTAATAGTGGGAGATCCCCTCGGCACGCTTCTGGATCTGCTCGTTGGTGACGATATCGTCGAACACGGTCGCCGGGTCGTTGACGATGTTGCGGATGATATGGGTGTACGAGCGCGAGTGAATGGTCTCGGAGAAGGCCCAGGTTTCCACCCAGGTCTCCAGCTCCGGGATGGAGATCAGCGGCAGCAGTGCCACGTTTGGGCTACGGCCCTGGATGGAGTCGAGCAGCGTCTGGTACTTCAGGTTGCTGATGAAAATGTGTTTTTCATGTTCCGGCAGCGCCTGGTAGTCAATGCGATCGCGGGAGACGTCAACCTCTTCCGGGCGCCAGAAGAAGGAGAGCTGTTTTTCAATCAGCTTTTCAAAGATATCGTATTTTTGCTGATCGTAGCGGGCCACGTTAACCGGCTGGCCAAAAAACATTGGCTCAAGCAGCTGATCGTTTTTCGTCTGTGAAAAAGTGGTGTATGCCATTGAAGTGAGTCCTGTTGAACTGTACTGCCCGGCGGCGATGCGTTGGCCGGGCCTACAAAATCGTAGGCCGGGTAAGCGTAGCGCCACCCGGCAAAAATACCTTAGATCTTACAAGCGCCGCTTTCGCAGCCGTCGTCCTGGATGGACGGCGCCAGGTCATCCTGAGCGTCTTCAGCGCCATCACGGGTGTTGTGATAGTACAGCGTTTTGACGCCGAATTTATAGGCGTTGAGCAGGTCTTTCAGCAACTGCTGCATCGGCACTTTTCCGGAAGGGAAGCGCGTCGGATCGTAGTTGGTATTCGCAGAGATCGACTGGTCGATAAACTTCTGCATGATACCCACCAGCTGCAGGTAGCCGTCGTTGTTCGGCATTTCCCACAGCAGTTCGTAGGCGTTCTGCAGGTTTTCGTAGTCCGGCACCACCTGGCGCAGGATCCCATCCTTCGACGCTTTGATACTCACGTGGCCGCGCGGCGGCTCGATGCCGTTGGTGGCGTTGGAGATCTGCGACGAGGTCTCGGACGGCATCAGCGCGGAGAGCGTGGAGTTACGCAGGCCGTGGGTTTTGATGGACGCGCGAAGCGCTTCCCAGTCGTAGTGCAGGGCTTCGCTGACGATGCCGTCCAGGTCTTTTTTATAGGTATCGATCGGCAGGATACCCTGCGCATAAGTGGTTTCGTTGAACCACGGGCAAGCGCCCTGTTCGATAGCCAGTTCGTTGGAGGCCTTCAGCAGGTAGTACTGAATCGCTTCGAACGTTTTGTGGGTCAGGTTGTTGGCGCTGCCGTCGGAGTAGCGTTTGCCATGCTTCGCCAGATAGTAAGCGAAGTTGATCACGCCGATGCCCAGCGTACGGCGGCCCATCGCGCCGCGTTTGGCGGCCGGGATGGGGTAATCCTGATAGTCGAGCAGCGCGTCCAGGGCACGCACCGCCAGCACCGCCAGCTCTTCCAGCTCGTCGAGACTGTCGATAGCCCCGAGGTTGAAGGCCGACAGGGTGCACAGCGCGATTTCGCCGTTTTCGTCGTTGACGTCTTCCAGCGGTTTAGTCGGCAGGGCGATCTCCAGGCACAGGTTAGACTGGCGCACCGGGGCGACCACCGGATCGAACGGGCTGTGGGTGTTGCAGTGGTCGACGTTCTGGATGTAGATGCGGCCGGTGGAGGCGCGCTCCTGCATCATCAGCGAGAACAGCTCAACCGCTTTAATGCGCTGCTTGCGAATGCTGTCGTCCTGCTCGTACTGGGTGTACAGGCGCTCAAATTCGTCCTGATCGGCGAAGAAAGCGTCATACAGGCCCGGGACGTCGGAAGGGCTGAACAGGGTAATGTCGCCGCCCTTCAGCAGACGGGTGTACATCAGCTTGTTGATCTGCACCCCGTAGTCCATGTGACGAACGCGGTTGGCGTCGGTCCCGCGGTTGTTTTTCAGCACCAGCAGGCTTTCCACTTCCAGATGCCACATTGGGTAGAAGAGGGTCGCCGCGCCGCCGCGTACGCCGCCCTGCGAGCAGGACTTCACCGCGGTCTGGAAATGTTTGTAGAACGGAATGCAGCCGGTGTGGAAGGCTTCGCCGCCGCGGATCGGGCTGCCCAGCGCGCGAATGCGGCCGGCGTTGATGCCGATGCCGGCGCGCTGGGAAACGTATTTCACAATCGCGCTGGAGGTAGCGTTGATGGAGTCCAGGCTGTCGCCGCACTCGATCAGCACGCAGGAGCTGAACTGACGGGTTGGGGTACGCACGCCGGACATGATCGGCGTCGGCAGCGAGATTTTAAAGGTCGACACCGCGTCGTAGAAACGCTTGATGTAGTCCAGACGCGTTTCGCGCGGGTAGTTAGAGAACAGGCAGGCAGCCACCAGAATATAGAGGAACTGCGCGCTCTCATAAATTTCGCCGGTGACGCGGTTTTGTACCAGATACTTGCCTTCCAGCTGCTTAACGGCAGCGTAGGAGAAGTTCATGTCGCGCCAGTGGTCGAGGAAACCGTCCATCTGCTGGAACTCTTCTTCCGTGTAGTCTTCCAGCAGATGATGATCGTATTTACCCTTCTCGACCATCTTCACCACGTGATCGTAAAGCGCCGGCGGCTCAAACTGGCCGAAGGCTTTTTTACGCAAATGGAAAATCGCCAGACGCGCGGCGAGGTACTGGTAATCCGGCGCCTCGCGGGAGATCAGATCCGCAGCGGCTTTGATAATGGTTTCGTGGATGTCCGCGGTTTTAATGCCGTCATAGAACTGGATATGCGAGCGCAACTCTACCTGGGAAATCGAAACGTTATTCAGTCCTTCTGCCGCCCAATCCAGTACGCGATGGATTTTGTCGAGATTGATGCGCTCGGTGGTTCCGTCGCGCTTTGTCACCAGCAGACTCTGATTCATGTGGATTTTACCTGTCCGTGAAAGAAAATATCCCCCGTTTATCCACAGAAGGCCGTTGTGACTAACTCTGTGGATAAATACTATATGTAGGGGGTTGTCGATAAAAGGAACGCTATATGGTGAGTATTTTAGTAAGGAATCTTTTGAGTACAAGGGTTGATTTTGACGTTAAATTGAGGTTGCGGAAGGGTAATAATCCGCAAGTCCACGTCGCATAAGGCCTGGAGAAGAAGTCAATAAAACAGAAAAAAAAATGAAAATTTGATCGAGTGCTGATTTCTTCATCGGAAGAAATAATCACGCGGCTTGATGCCGCGCAATCATCATAAGCGCAGGTGCTGACGTCACGCTTTTTTGGCGCTGGTATGCAACATATAGTTAACATCAACCCCCGGCGCCAACTTGAAGGTGTTGGTCAACGGATTGTAATGCAGGCCGATGATATGCTGCTCTTTCAGAGTAGTCTGATCTACCCAGCCCAGCAGTTCGGCCGGCTTGATAAACTTTTTCACATCATGAGTGCCTTTGGGCACCATCTTCATGACATATTCCGCGCCGACCACTGCCATCAGCCACGCTTTACCGTTACGGTTGATGGTGGAGAAGAAGACCTGGCCGCCAGGCTTCACCAGCCGCGCGCAGGCGTGGACGACCGACTGTGGGTCAGGGACGTGCTCCAGCATCTCCATGCAGGTGACGACGTCATACTGCTGCGGATGCTTCGCGGCATGTTCTTCAACCGTTTCCTGAACATACTCCACCTGAATTCCGCTCTCCAGGGCGTGCAGTTTCGCCACCTGCAGCGGCTCGGCGCCCATGTCCAGCCCGGTGACCGTCGCGCCTTCGCGCGCCATGCTCTCGGCGAGGATGCCGCCGCCGCAGCCGACATCGAGGACTTTTTTACCGAACAGGCCGCCAGAGCGTTCGGCGATATAGCCCAGCCGCAGGGGGTTAATGCGGTGGAGCGGTTTGAACTCGCCCTCCAGATCCCACCAGCGCGAGGCGACGGCTTCGAATTTGGCGATTTCAGCATGATCGACGTTAGGGGCTACCGACGTTTTTTCGGCATTCATGGGCGCTTTTACTCCTTTTCTGTTCAGACCTGCGAGTATATCAGCAGCGCGCCATGAATAAACCGTATTGCTTTACCTCTCTTAGCGCGGCTGTGTTATAATTTGCGACCTTTGAATCCGGGATACAGTAGAGGGATAGCGGTTAGATGAGCGACCTTGCGAGAGAAATTACACCGGTCAACATTGAGGAAGAGCTTAAGAACTCTTATCTGGATTATGCGATGTCGGTCATTGTTGGCCGTGCGCTGCCGGATGTCCGAGATGGCCTGAAGCCGGTACACCGTCGCGTACTTTACGCCATGAACGTATTGGGCAATGACTGGAACAAAGCCTATAAAAAATCAGCCCGTGTCGTTGGTGACGTAATCGGTAAATACCACCCGCACGGCGACTCCGCGGTATACGACACCATCGTGCGTATGGCGCAGCCGTTCTCGCTGCGTTACATGCTGGTGGACGGCCAGGGTAACTTTGGTTCCATCGACGGCGACTCCGCCGCGGCGATGCGTTATACCGAAATTCGTCTGGCGAAAATCGCTCATGAGCTGATGGCCGATCTTGAAAAAGAGACGGTCGATTTCGTTGACAACTATGACGGCACGGAGCGTATTCCGGACGTCATGCCGACCAAAATTCCTAACCTGCTGGTAAACGGCGCCTCCGGGATCGCCGTCGGGATGGCTACCAACATACCGCCGCATAACCTGACGGAAGTGATCAACGGCTGTCTGGCCTATGTCGACGATGAAGACATCAGCATTGAAGGGCTGATGGCGCATATTCCTGGCCCTGATTTCCCGACCGCCGCCATTATCAACGGCCGTCGCGGCATTGAAGAGGCCTACCGCACCGGTCGCGGTAAAGTCTACATCCGCGCGCGCGCGGAAGTGGAAGTGGACGCGAAATCCGGCCGCGAAACCATCATCGTGCATGAAATTCCCTATCAGGTGAACAAAGCGCGCCTGATTGAGAAAATCGCCGAGCTGGTAAAAGAAAAACGCGTGGAAGGCATCAGCGCGCTGCGTGACGAGTCTGATAAAGACGGGATGCGCATCGTGATTGAAGTGAAGCGCGACGCGGTAGGGGAAGTGGTGCTCAACAACCTCTATTCCCAGACCCAGCTGCAGGTCTCCTTCGGCATCAACATGGTTGCTCTGCACCATGGCCAGCCGAAGATCATGAACCTGAAAGACATCATCGCCGCCTTCGTGCGCCACCGCCGCGAAGTGGTGACCCGTCGCACCATTTTCGAGCTGCGTAAAGCCCGTGACCGCGCGCATATCCTCGAAGCGCTGGCCGTGGCGCTGGCCAATATCGACCCGATTATCGAACTGATCCGTCGCGCGCCGACTCCGGCTGAAGCGAAAGCGGCGCTGGTTGCCCAGGCGTGGGATCTCGGTAACGTCGCGGCGATGCTGGAGCGTGCCGGTGATGACGCCGCGCGTCCGGAATGGCTGGAGCCCGAGTTCGGCGTGCGCGAGGGTAAATACTACCTGACCGAGCAGCAGGCCCAGGCGATTCTGGATCTGCGTCTGCAGAAACTGACCGGCCTTGAGCATGAAAAACTGCTCGACGAGTATAAAGAGCTGCTGGAACAGATCGCGGAACTGCTGCACATCCTCGGCAGCGCCGACCGTCTGATGGAAGTGATTCGCGAAGAGCTGGAGCTGATCCGCGACCAGTTCGGCGACGAACGTCGTACCGAAATCACCGCCAACAGCGCTGATATCAACATCGAAGATCTGATCAATCAGGAAGACGTGGTGGTCACCCTGTCGCATCAGGGCTATGTGAAGTATCAGCCGCTGACCGACTACGAAGCACAGCGTCGTGGCGGTAAAGGCAAATCGGCAGCGCGCATTAAAGAAGAAGACTTTATTGACCGCCTGCTGGTGGCCAACACCCATGACACCATCCTCTGCTTCTCAAGCCGCGGTCGTCTGTACTGGATGAAGGTCTATCAGCTGCCGGAGGCCAGCCGCGGCGCGCGCGGTCGTCCGATCGTCAACCTGCTGCCGCTGGAAGCCGATGAGCGTATCACCGCTATCCTGCCGGTCCGCGAGTATGAAGAGGGCGTCAACGTCTTTATGGCCACCGCCAGCGGTACCGTGAAGAAAACCGCACTGACCGAGTTCAGTCGTCCGCGTTCCGCCGGCATTATCGCGGTGAACCTGAACGAAGGCGATGAGCTGATCGGCGTCGATCTGACCTCTGGTCAGGACGAAGTGATGCTGTTCTCCGCGGCCGGCAAGGTCGTGCGCTTCAAAGAAGATGCCGTTCGCGCCATGGGCCGTACCGCCACCGGCGTACGCGGCATTAAGCTGGCGGAAAACGACAGCGTCGTCTCGCTGATTATTCCGCGCGGCGAAGGCGCGATCCTGACGGTGACGCAAAACGGTTACGGTAAACGTACCGCCGCGGCTGAGTATCCGACCAAGTCGCGTGCCACCCAGGGCGTTATCTCGATCAAAGTCACCGAGCGTAACGGTTCCGTGGTCGGCGCCGTACAGGTGGATGATTGCGATCAGATCATGATGATCACCGACGCCGGGACGCTGGTGCGTACCCGCGTTTCCGAAGTGAGCATCGTGGGCCGTAACACCCAGGGCGTGATCCTCATCCGCACCGCGGAAGATGAAAACGTGGTGGGGCTGCAGCGCGTCGCTGAGCCGGTCGACGACGAAGAACTGGACGCCATCGACGGTAGCGCGGCGGAAGGCGATGACGATATCGCCCCGGAAGCGGATACCGATGACGACATCGCCGAAGACGAAGAGTAATCGTCCCAGGTAAATGTTCTGAAAGGGCCGGGTATTCTCCCGGCCCTTTTTGCATTAACATTGCGGCAAAGCCGGTTTACCGCTACTTTAACCCCATTCTGTTGAGTCCCTGACGGCCGAGCATCGCCACATTGAAATATCTTGCCTCTTTTCACACAACCCTGAAGGTTTCACGTTATCTGTTCAGAGCGCTGGCGGTATTGCTGTGGCTGCTGATTGCGTTTGTCTCTGTGTTTTATATCGTCAACGCGCTGCACGAGCGGGAAGCCGAGATCCATCAGGAGCTCAATCTCAACGCCGATCAGGCCCAGCGCTACATTCAGCGTACGGCGGATGTGATTAAAGAGCTGAAGTACGTCGCCGGTAACCGGCTTTCGGCAGGGGATGCGGTAGCGCAAGGGCAAAGCGGCGATATTGCAATCCCCAGCTTTGAACCCCTGTATCCTGACTCCGACTGCAGCGCGATGAGTAGCGCCTGGCGTAATTCGCTCCAATCGCTGGCGTGGTTTATGCGCTACTGGCGGGATAATTTCACCGCCGCCTACGACCTTAACCGCATCTTTCTCATCGGCAGCGATAACCTCTGTATGGCCAACTTTGGCCTGCGTGACGTGCCGATTGAGCGCGATCAGGCGCTGAAAGTCCTGCATCAACGCATTGAGCAATACCGCAATGCGCCGCAAAACGAGCGCGGCAACAACCTGTTCTGGATAAGCCAGGGCATGCGCCCCGGGGTGGGCTATTTTTACGCCCTGACGCCGATCTATATGGCCAATCGCCTGCAGGCGATGCTCGGCGTTGAGCAGACCATCCGCATGGAAAGCTTCTTTACGCCGGGCAGCCTGCCGATGAGCGTGACTATCTTCGACGATAACGGCCAGCCGCTGATCTCCCTGGCCGGCGCGGAAAGCAAAATCCAGAGCGAAGCGAAATGGATGCAGGAGCGGATGTGGTTTGGCTACAGCGCGGGTTTCCGCGAGCTGGTGCTGAAGAAAAGCCTCGCGCCGTCCTCCCTGAGCATCGTCTATTCCGTCTCGGTAGACCAGGTGCTGGAGCGGATCCGTATGCTGATCATCAACGCCATCGTTCTCAATATCCTCAGCGGCGCGATGCTGTTTGCGCTGGCGCGGATGTATGAGCGGCGCATTTTTATCCCTGCGGAAAATGACGCTCAGCGGCTGGAAGAGCATGAGCAGTTCAACCGCAAAATCGTGGCCTCCGCCCCGGTGGGGATCTGTATTCTGCGCACCCTCGACGGGACCAACATTCTCAGTAACGAGCTGGCGCACAACTATCTGAACATGCTGACCCATGAGGACCGCCAGCGGCTGACGCAGATCATCTGCGGCCAGCAGGTCAACTTTGTCGATGTGCTGACCAGCAACCATACCAACCTGCAGATTAGCTTTGTCCACTCGCGCTATCGCAACGAAAACGTGGCGATTTGCGTGCTGGTGGACGTTTCCGCCCGCGTGAAGATGGAAGAGTCGCTGCAGGAGATGGCCCAGGCGGCGGAGCAGGCCAGCCAGTCGAAATCGATGTTCCTTGCCACCGTCAGCCATGAGCTGCGCACTCCGCTGTATGGCATCATCGGCAACCTCGATCTGCTGCAGACCAAAGCGTTGCCGAAGGGCGTCGATCGCCTGGTGACGGCGATGAACAACTCCTCAAGCCTGCTGTTGAAAATCATCAGCGATATTCTCGATTTCTCCAAAATCGAGTCCGAGCAGTTGAAGATCGAGCCGCGGGAATTTTCCCCGCGCGAGGTCATGAACCATATCTCCGCCAACTATCTGCCGCTGGTGGTGCGCAAGCAGCTGGGTCTGTACTGCTTTATCGAACCGGACGTTCCGGAACAGATGTCCGGCGACCCGATGCGCCTGCAGCAGGTGATCTCCAACCTGCTGAGCAATGCGATCAAGTTCACCGACACCGGCTGCATTATCCTGCACGTCCAGTGCGCGGGGGATTATCTGCAGATTAGCGTCCGCGACACCGGGGAGGGGATCCCGGCGAAAGAGGTATTGCGCCTCTTCGACCCCTTCTTCCAGGTGGGGACCGGCGTGCAGCGCAACTTCCAGGGCACCGGCCTTGGCCTGGCGATCTGTGAAAAACTGATCAGCATGATGGATGGCGATATCGCCGTGGAAACGGAGCCGGGAATGGGCAGCCGCTTTACCATCCGCATCCCGCTGTATGGCGTGCAGAACACGCCGCAGATGACGGCGAACGGTTTCGCTGGCAAGACCTGCTGGCTGGCCATCCACAACACCTCGCTGGCGATGTTCGTCACCTCGCTGCTCAGCTATCACGGCCTCACGGTACGTCGTCATGCCGGAGAAACCCCGGACGCCGAGGATGTCTTACTCACTGACGATGAAGCGCTGAGCGGCTGGCAGGGAAGGGCGATGGTCATCTTCTGCCGTCGTCATATCGGTATTCCGCAGGAACGGGCCGCCGGCGAGTGGCTGCATAGCGTGACGACGCCGCATGAACTGCTGCCGCTGTTGGGGCGTATTTTCCACGTCGCGCTGGCCAGTGCGGACAATAGCCGGGCGCTGATGGCGCCGGAGGCGCAGGCCGGCAATAACGACGACATGATGATCCTCGTGGTCGACGATCATCCGATCAACCGGCGCCTGCTGGCGGATCAGCTGGGATCGCTCGGCTACCAGTGCGTGACCGCGAACGACGGGGTCGACGCGCTCAACGTCCTCAGCAAGCAGCACATCGATATCGTGCTCAGCGACGTCAACATGCCTAATATGGATGGTTATCGCCTGACGCAGCGCATTCGTCAGCTTGGCCTGACGCTGCCGGTGATTGGCGTCACGGCCAATGCCCTGGCGGAAGAGAAGCAGCGCTGTCTGGAATCGGGGATGGACAGCTGTCTGTCCAAGCCGGTGACGCTTGACGTGCTGAAGCAAACGCTGACGGTATATGCGGCGCGGGTACGTAAAGGGCGGGAATAACGGGGAACTCCGTCTCGCCGGGGCGAGACGGAGAGAGCGTAGGGTTACTCTTTGTCCGTCGCGCTCAGCGAGACGGAGGAGAGGTAGTTCAGCAGGGCGATGTCGTTTTCGACGCCCAGCTTCATCATCGCCGACTTTTTCTGGCTACTGATGGTTTTGATGCTGCGGTTAAGCTTTTTGGCGATCTCGGTCACCAGGAAGCCTTCGGCGAAGAGACGCAGCACTTCGCTCTCCTTCGGCGACAGGCGTTTATCGCCATAGCCGCTGGCGCTGATTTTTTCCAGCAGACGAGAGACGCTTTCCGGGGTGAATTTCTTCCCTTTCTGCAGCGCGGCCAGCGCTTTTGGCAGATCGGTCGGCGCCCCCTGCTTGAGGACGATCCCTTCGATATCCAGATCCAGCACCGCGCTGAGGATCGCCGGGTTGTTGTTCATGGTCAGAACAATGATCGACAGATCCGGGAAGTGGCGCTTGATGTATTTAATCAGCGTGATCCCGTCGCCGTATTTATCACCGGGCATGGACAGATCGGTGATCAGCACATGGGCGTCCAGCTTCGGAAGATTGTTGATAAGGGCCGTGGAGTCTTCAAACTCGCCAACGACGTTCACCCACTCAATTTGCTCAAGTGACTTACGAATACCGAACAGTACGATCGGATGGTCATCGGCAATAATTACGTTCATAGTGTTCATGTATAAGGCTACCTTCTACAGCAAGCTCTTGACGTAAGCGTCAATGTCGCTGATATATTTTTCTATGCCTTGCGCATCCTTTTCGCGAATCAGATGCTCAAGCGTTTCACATAACTGTTTGCCGGGTATCAGATTAAGCATAGCAAATGCCCCTTTGAGGCGGTGGGCGGTTTGTGCCAGAGCAGCAAAATCGCCCGCTTCGATTTCAGTATACAATCTCTGAACATCATCCGGTACCGTATCGGCAAACAGTGCGTAATAGCCGCTGGCATGGAGTTCGGCGTTACTCTCGTTTCCTGAGGTGGCGGGCTGAACCGCCTCCTCCGCCAGCTGCTGCTCAATAAGCTGCAGGATAGCCTCCTGCATCGCCGTGCTAATATTAAAGTTGACCCGCAGTTGGCCCGGGCCGATTTTGCGTATCCCAACCTCATCATCGCTTAAAAGCAAGCCCGAAGCAGTAAGATTAGACGGATTATCCGTTAAATACAGATCGAACGCTTGACTTGTCGCCCGATCGTCCGGCGTGATGCAGGACGCCCCCCAGCTCTCCAGCTGGCGGGTGACAATCCGCCGCACTTCGCTGGAGGTCACATCCAGCAGGACGATAACGTCATCCAGCAGATGTTCTCCCGCCTCTGGCGCCTCTTCGCTGGCCGGCATTTTCAGATGCAGGCTATAGCGAGTCCCCAGCGACTCCCGCGCTTTGATGGTCAACTGCCCGCCCAGCTTGCGCGTCATGCGGTCACATAACCAGAAGGTGAGGGCGTTCGCTTTGCCGTACAGATCGCTCTGGGTCTCATTGAGATACGGGAAGTGCATATTGTCGATCTCGTTAGCCGAGACCCCGTTGCCGGTATCGAGAATGCGGAAGGTCAGGCGATCGCTGGCCGACTCTTCCTGGCAGACGTCGAGGGTGATCTTGCCGATCGGCGTGGTGGTGACGGAATACTGGATCAGCAGCACCAGCGTGCGCCGCAGCGCTTCACGGTCGCCATAGCGTTGCTCGCCGGTAGGCAGCGCGTTATTGATAAGCAACTGCAGCCCCTTGCGCTTCATCGCCGGCAGCACCTCCGGTACGACGTCGTCGATCAGCCCCTGCACCGAGAACAGCGACTGGCTGGTTTTCCAGGCATCGCTTTCCAGCAGGTTAGCCAGCTGAATGTCATCGATCAGTGTGACCAGCTCATCGGCATGCTGCGCCAGCGTCCGGTTCTCCGCGCCGTCGAGCGCCGCTGCCTCGGCCGCCAGGTTCAGGGCGGGCTGCTTCAGGGCGCTGCCGATATGCTGCATAAAGGCCGCCCGGCCCTGCTGGTTTTTCTCATACAAGCGCTGGGCCTGTTTGAGCTTTTTATTGACCAGCACTTCGCGGTCTTGGTCTCGGATAATCAGGATCTGCGTGCGCGGCGCTACCTGGCTGCGATACTGGCGGATCTCATACTGTTCGTTGTTGACGGTGGCCTGGATCACCCCCTGATGCTGGTCCGCCATGTTGGTGATGTTCTGCAGGTTCAGGTGCGGAAGCAGATGGTCGGCAATCGGGTTGCTGATCACCGTTCGGTTGGCTTCCTGATCGTGGACGAGCAGCCCCAGCGGCAGCAAAGACACAATTTCTTCATTAATGGCGCGCAGTAAACGCAGTTCGCTATTGGCGGCGGAGGGGAGCCCGGCGCCCGAGGCGCTGCTGCGTCCTTTATAATGCCGAAAGGTGGTGAAACCGAACAGGGCCAGCGCCAGCAGGCCGATGTTAAGCAGGAGCGGCAGAAGAATGTTCTGCAGGGACTCCAGCAGCATGGTGCTCATCGGGACCGTCCACAGCACCTGCATACCGGTGGTGCTGATGTCGGTGGCGATGTCAATCTGCATGCCGTTGAAGGTGATCCCGATATGATCGCTAGCCTCTTTCTCGGGGCTGGCGGCAACATTTTGCGAGGGATCAGGCTCGATACGGAAGCTGTCCAGCGCCATGCCCGGCGGGATCAGATCGTTAATCGGCAGGTCGAAGGCGACCACTGTCGCCAGGTGTCCTGGCTGATTGAAGGTAGTACGTAACGTAAAGTAGTGCGCGTTCTGCCAGGCAAGATGGCGCAGCGGCGAGAAGGTCTCGCGCTCATCAAGGGTATTGGCCTGCAGCAGCATTTCCGCGCGCCGGGATTCCACCACGCTGCTGATGGTTGACTCTTTAAAGCTTGAGGAGAGGTCCTTCAACGGCAGGGTGGAGATGAGAATCAGGCTATTATCCAGACCATTGAGATAGTACATCGACCACGGAATGGTCTCCGCGCCCCACAAAATATCCAGATAATCGGACATTTTCTGCGTCATCTCGAGGGTCGAGCTGTCGTGGGAGCCAAAGATCAGGGCTTCGGTTTTACGTCGGGGCTTCTCCAGATAGTACACGTCCTGCTTTAAACGCGTCTCCTGCAGGCCGCCGCTGGCGGTGTTGGAAGAGGTGGCGGCGATATTGTCGTAGATTTGCCAGGTGGCATAGCGCCAGGTATCAATACGCTGGTGCAGGGCATGGGAGACATCAACCACCTGATAGCTCTTCTCTTTCAGCCAGGCATTGACGGCGCTTTGAATCATCACCCCCATCGTCGCCAGCAGGACAATAACCATCAAAATGAAGAAGCGGCTGATGTTGCCGGGGATCAGAGAGAATTTTTTCGGGGTCATCTTGTGGCTGAACGACTCATCATTGTTTGTAAACAGGATGTAGCGCCAGAGTAACTGGCAACAAAGCAGATGCTGCAGGCAGTATAAAGGCTAATGGCGTAAATCCATACTACAGATTGGCGCCAGCGGCGCGATACCGCCCAGGAATTATCTTAGAAACGAAGCGTAAATGAAACCGCGTCCGCAAGGCTGACAGCTGACGATATTGGCAGAAACAAAAGCGAAGAATCGCACGAAATAACAAGACATTGGCAGAATAAGTACGAAAGGCGGCCTAATTGATTGATTAATAGTCGTTAGGGAATCATTGGCTGTAGCACAGATAAATTAAAGTTGTGTAAAGAAGGGTAAAAAAAACCGGATGCGAGGCATCCGGTTGAAATAGGGGTAAACAGACATTCAGAACTGAATGACGGTAATAAATAAAGTTAATGATGATAGCGACTCTTATTTTAGTCACCAATGATCATTTTGTTTTACCATTCAGTGCTATAGGCTTGGTTTTGTATATCATATTGATTTTGAATGGCTAAATAATTTTTTTGATTATAAGTGCGTATTTCCCTGGCCATTTTGGGGTGAAAAAAAGTTCCGCTGCATTTACAAATTGAAACATCTTGTGGGAACTTTGAAACATCTTAGAAGTTTTAGTATCATATTCTTGTTGGATTATTCTGCATTTTGCAGCACAATGAAATAGCCGACTGATTAGAAGGGTAATCAGTAAGCAGTGGCATAATAAAAGGCATATAACAAACAGAGGGTTAATAACATGAAAGTTAAAGTACTGTCCCTCCTGGTACCGGCTCTGCTGGTAGCAGGCGCAGCAAATGCGGCTGAAATTTATAACAAAGACGGCAACAAATTAGACCTGTACGGTAAAATTGACGGTCTGCACTACTTCTCTGACGACAAGAGCGTCGACGGCGACCAGACCTACATGCGTGTAGGCGTGAAAGGCGAAACTCAGATCAACGACCAGCTGACCGGTTACGGCCAGTGGGAATACAACGTTCAGGCGAACAACACTGAAAGCTCCAGCGATCAGGCCTGGACTCGTCTGGCATTCGCCGGTCTGAAATTTGGCGACGCGGGCTCTTTCGACTACGGTCGTAACTACGGCGTAGTATACGACGTAACGTCCTGGACTGACGTTCTGCCGGAATTCGGCGGCGACACCTACGGTTCTGACAACTTCCTGCAGTCCCGTGCTAACGGCGTTGCAACCTATCGTAACTCTGACTTCTTCGGTCTGGTTGACGGCCTGAACTTTGCTCTGCAGTACCAGGGTAAAAACGGCAGCCCGAGCGGTGAAGGCGCTCTGTCTCCGACCAACAACGGTCGTACCGCTCTGAAACAGAACGGCGACGGTTACGGTACCTCTCTGACTTATGACATCTTTGATGGCATCAGCGCTGGTTTCGCATACTCTAACTCCAAACGTCTTGGCGACCAGAACAGCAAGCTGGCACTGGGTCGTGGCGACAACGCTGAAACCTACACCGGCGGCCTGAAATACGACGCGAACAACATCTACCTGGCCACTCAGTACACCCAGACCTACAACGCGACCCGCGCTGGTTCTCTGGGCTTTGCTAACAAAGCGCAGAACTTCGAAGTGGTTGCTCAGTACCAGTTCGACTTCGGTCTGCGTCCGTCCGTTGCTTACCTGCAGTCTAAAGGTAAGGATCTGGAAGGCTACGGCGACCAGGACATCCTGAAATATGTTGACGTTGGCGCGACCTACTACTTCAACAAAAACATGTCCACCTATGTTGACTACAAAATCAACCTGCTGGACGACAACAGCTTCACCCGCAACGCCGGTATCTCTACCGACGACGTGGTTGCACTGGGCCTGGTTTACCAGTTCTAAGTTGCAAGCTGTATAACAAAAAGGCGCCTCTGGCGCCTTTTTTTATGTCTGGTTTAACCTCGCTGGTATACTCTTGTCGCCCTGGTAAGAGGAGCCTCGATTAATGGATATGACTTTCTTTCGCGCCGCGCTGTTGGGCGCCTGCGTACTGTTCTCTGGCTGCGATTCAGCCACCACTCCCGCGACACCCGCTTCAACGGCCACCGTACTGGATGGTAAAACGATGGGCACCTTCTGGCGGGTCAGCGTTATCGGCGTGGATGAGGCAAAGGCCCAGGCGCTGCGCGCCAAGGTTCAGGCCCAACTGGACGCCGACGATCGCCTGCTGTCGACCTGGAAAAACGACTCGGCGCTGATGCGTTTCAACCACGCGGCGGATACCCGGCCCTGGCCGGTGAGCGAAGCGATGGCGGACATCGTGACCCTGTCGCTGCGGATTGGTGCCAAAACGGACGGCGCGATGGACATCACCGTGGGGCCGCTGGTCAATCTGTGGGGCTTTGGCCCGGATAAACAGCCGGTCGCCACCCCGGATGCGCAGGCGATCGCCGCGGCGAAAGCGCGCACCGGCCTGCAGCATCTGCAGGTTATCAATCAGAGCGGCAGGCAGTTCCTGCAAAAAGATATTCCCGATCTGTTTGTCGACCTCTCCACCGTGGGGGAAGGCTATGCCGCCGACCACCTTGCGCGCTTGATGGAGCAGGAGGGGATCTCCCGCTATCTGGTGTCGGTGGGCGGGGCGCTGGTCAGCCGCGGGATGAATGGCGAAGGCAAGCCCTGGCGGGTGGCGATCCAGAAACCGACCGACCGGGAAAACGCCGTTCAGGCGATTGTCGACATCAATGGCCACGGCATCAGCACCTCCGGCAGCTATCGCAACTACTATGAACTCGACGGGAAACGTATCTCACACGTCATCGACCCGCAGACCGGGCAGCCGATAACCCATAAGCTGGTCTCGGTGACCGTTATTGCGCCAACGGCGCTGGAGGCGGACGGCTGGGATACCGGGCTGATGGTGCTGGGGCCGGAAAAAGCGCAGCAGGTGGTGCGCGAGCAGGGGCTGGCGGTCTACATGATCGTCAAAGAGGGGGAGGGCTTTAAAACCTGGATGTCGCCGCAGTTCCGTACCTTCCTCGTCGGCGAAAAAAATTAAAAAGCAAGATTGCGGGTTTTTTGCGGCGGGCTTTACCGCAGACTGAGGATACACTTACAGCAGGAGACCCGTGATGAAACCGATAGTTGCCGATACCGATGACCGCCGCTGGCAGGCGGTCTGTGAGCGTGATACCCGGGCCGATGGTCAGTTCGTCTTTGCGGTACTGACCACCGGCATCTGCTGCCGTCCCTCCTGCCGCTCGCGGCGCGCGCGGCGGGAAAACGTGCGCTTTTTTGCTGACGTCGCTGCTGCCGTGGCGGCGGGATTCCGCCCCTGCAAACGCTGCCAGCCGGATAAAGACTGCCCGCAGCAGCAAAGGATCGATAAAGTGGCGCAGGCCTGTCGCTTGCTGGAGCAGGAGGCGCCCCTGACCCTCGAGGCGCTGGCGCGCGAGCTGGCGGTCAGCCCGTTTCATTTCCACCGTTTATTCAAATCCGTGACCGGTATGACCCCCAAAGCCTGGCAGCAGGCGTGGCGCGCGCGACGCCTGCGGGAGGCGCTGGAGCAGGGGAAACCGGTGACCCGCGCCGCGCTGGCGGCCGGCTTCCCCGACAGTAGCAGCTATTATCGCCAGGCCGATGCCGCCTTAGGGATGACCGCCAGCCAGTTTCGCCGCGGCGGCGCCGCCGCCGTGGTGACCTGGACGACGGGCGACTGCGCGCTGGGCCGCTGCCTGGTGGCGCAAAGCGAACGCGGCGTCTGCGCCGTGCTGCCGGGTGATAACGATGCTGCATTGCTCGACGATCTGCACCAGCGCTTTCCCCGCGCCGAGCTGCGCCAGGGCGACCCTGAGTTTCGTCGTCAGATGGCGGAGATTTTCGCCCACCTCGACGACAGCCGGCGGCCGGTGTCGCTGCCGCTGGATCTGCAGGGCACCGCGTTCCAGCTGCAGGTCTGGCAGGCGCTGCGGCAGATCCCGGCGGGCGAGACCCGCAGCTACCGCCAGGTGGCGGAGCATATTGGCCAGCCGCGGGCGGTAAGAGCCGTGGCCGGCGCCTGCGCGGCGAATTCGCTGGCGGTGATCGTTCCCTGCCACCGGGTGGTGCGTGAGAATGGCGCGCTGTCCGGTTATCGTTGGGGAACCGCGCGAAAAGCGCAGCTGCTGGCGCGCGAGGCGCAACGAGAGGAGGAGTAATGCTCGATCTGTTTAGCGATACCCCACCGTGGCAGGAGCCGCTGGCCCCCGGCGCGGTGGTCCTTCGGCGCTTTGCCCGCGAGCGCGCTCCGGGGCTGCTGCAGGCGATTGCCGACGTCGCCCGTCAGTCGCCGTTTCGTCAGATGGTCACGCCGGGCGGGTACACCATGTCGGTGGCGATGACCAACTGCGGCCGGCTGGGCTGGACCACCGATCGCCACGGCTACCTCTACGCCCCGGTCGACCCGGTAACTCATCACACCTGGCCGCCGATGCCGGCCGTATTCCGTGAACTGGCGCTGGCGGCAGCCGCGGCCGGCGGCTATCCGGGCTTTTCCCCCGACGCCTGTCTGATTAACCGCTACCAGCCCGGCGCAAAGCTGTCGTTGCATCAGGATAAAGATGAACAGGATCTGCGGGCGCCGATCGTCTCGGTCTCGTTGGGCGTGCCGGCCATCTTTCAGTTTGGCGGGATGCAGCGCAGCGACCCGCTGCAGCGGCTGCTGCTGGAGCATGGCGATGTGGTGGTCTGGGGCGGGGAGTCGCGCCTGTTTTATCATGGCGTTCAGCCGCTGAAAGCGGGCCATCATCCCGAGACCGGAGACTGTCGATATAACCTCACCTTTCGGCAGGCGGGCCGTCCCGGCGATTAAAATAAGAATTATTCTTGATGTCACCGGCGAGCCGTTTAAACTGCTGGCTGTTTTGCTTTTCCGGATAGCCTGTTATGGAACTTCTTTCTCTCGTCTGGCGCCAGTATCGCTGGCCGTTTCTGGGCGTTATTGCCCTCAGCCTGCTCAGCGCCGCGCTGGGTATCGGCTTAATTGCCTTTATTAACCTGCGCCTGATCGCCACTGTCGATACCTCGCTGCGGGTGCTGCCGGAATTTCTTGGCCTGCTGGGGCTGTTGATGGCGGTGACCCTGGGCTCGCAGCTGGCGTTGACCACCCTCGGCCACCATTTTGTTTATCGCCTGCGCGGCGAGTTTGTGAAACGCATCCTCGATACCCAGATTGAACAGGTGGAGAAGATCGGCAGCGCGTCGCTGCTTGCCGGGCTGACCAGCGATATCCGCAATATTACCATCGCCTTTGTACGCCTCCCTGAGCTGGTGCAGGGGATCATTCTCACCTTCGGCTCCGCCGCTTATCTGGCCTGGCTGTCAGGAAAAATGATGCTGGTGACGGCCCTGTGGATGGCGCTCACCATCTGGGGCGGTTTTGTGCTGGTGTCGCGGGTCTACAGACATATGGCCAGCCTGCGCGAAACGGAAGATAAGCTCTATCACGACTACCAGACGGTGCTGGAAGGGCGCAAAGAGCTAACCCTCAACCGCGAGCGCGCGGAGTATGTGTTTAATCAGCTCTACCTCCCGGACGCCCGTGAGTACCGGCACCACATCGTTCGCGCCGATACCTTCCACCTCAGCGCGGTCAACTGGTCGAATATTATGATGCTTGGCGCCATCGGGCTGGTGTTCTGGATGGCCAACAGCCTCGGCTGGGCCGATACCGCCGTGGCGGCGACCTACTCCCTGACGCTGCTGTTTTTGCGCACGCCGCTGCTCTCCGCCGTCGGCGCGCTGCCCACGCTGCTGAGCGCCCAGGTGGCGTTCAACAAGCTGCGCCAGTTCTCCCTCGCCCCTTACCGGGCCGATTTCCCCCGGCCGCAGCCGCAGGCTGACTGGCAGACGCTGGAGCTGCGCGATGTCACTTTCCATTATCCGGACCATCGCTTTGCGGTAGGGCCGCTTAATCTGACGCTAAAACGCGGCGAACTGGTGTTTCTGATCGGCGGCAACGGCAGCGGCAAGTCAACCCTGGCGATGCTCCTGACCGGCCTGTATCAGCCGGTTTCCGGTCAGATTCTGGTGGACGGCCAGCCGCTGGCGGCGGATAAACCGGAGGCGTACCGCAAACTGTTCTCCGCCGTGTTTACCGACGTCTGGCTGTTCGACCGTCTGCTCGGGCCGCAGGGCGAGGAGGCCGATCCGGCGCTGGTGGCAACGTGGCTGGAGCGTCTGCAAATGGCCCACAAGCTGCAGCTGGATAACGGTAAGATCGGCGACCTGCGGCTGTCGAAAGGGCAGAAGAAGCGCGTGGCGCTCCTGCTGGCGCTGGCCGAGTCCCGGGATATCATTCTGCTGGATGAATGGGCGGCGGATCAGGATCCGCATTTCCGCCGCGAGTTCTACCAGGTCCTGCTGCCGTTGATGAAGCAGATGGGGAAAACCGTGTTCGCCATCAGCCATGACGATCACTACTTCCAGCACGCCGATCGCCTGCTGGAGATGCGTGCCGGGCAGCTGTCAGAGCTCACCGGCGAAGAGCGGGCGCAGGCCTCCCGCGATGCGGTGGCCCGCACGGCCTGATTCACGCTGCGCGCCCGGGGAAAGCCCGGGCGCTGCTGAAATTTTCAGCGTCTACATTGCTGACGGTTATTATTTCCCCCTCCTCGCGCTATGCTTAAGGCTTCCGGCCTGCAGGCCGGCTCACTATTCTCAAAAGGATTGCCCGACCGATGTCCGTTTTGCATAAAAAAAGCGCCCGCTTGCGTGACGAAGAGCGCGCCCGTCTGATTTGGCTGTTGAGCACCGATAAAGCGGTGACCTCTGCGCTGCTGGGCAAACTGACGCTGGCAGAACGTTACGATGAAGGTACGCTCGCCGATGACCTGGCCGAAGTGGAAATCCTGGTCTCGCATCTGCCGCCGCCGGATCTCGCCGATGCGCTGGAAGCGCTCCCCTATGACGCCCGCACCGCGCTGTGGTGCCAGGTGCCCGACGATAAACGCGGCGAAGTGCTGCTGGAAGCCTCAGAAAACGTCTGGGGCGACCTCATCGATAAGATGAGCGACCACGAGCTGCTGCAGGCGATGCAGCCGCTGGATATCGATGAACAGGTTTACCTGCTGCAGCATCTGCCGCGCAACCTGACCGGACGGTTGCTGGCGACCCTGCCGGCCGAGAAGCGCGCCCGTATTCGCCAAATCATGCGCTACGCCGACAACAGCGTCGGGTCGATCATGGAGTTTGAGGTCATTACGGTGCGGCCGGAGGCCACCCTGGCGGCGGTCCAGCGCTATTTGCGGCGTCTCGGTAAAATGCCGGAGAACACCGACAAACTGTTTGTCACCACCCGCAATAAGCTGCTGCTCGGCGAGCTGGAGCTGCAGACCATTCTGCTCAACGATGCGCAGAAGCGGGTGGGGGAGGTGATGGAGGGCGATCCGGTCACCTTTCAGCCGCACGAAGAGGCGGAGAAGGTGGCGCGCACCTTCGAACGTGATGACTTGCTCAGCGCCGCCGTTATCGATGCCGATGGTAAGCTGATCGGCCGTCTGACTATCGATGAGATCGTCGATGTGGTCTATGAAGAGACCGACAACGATCTGCGGCGGATGGGCGGTCTGAGCGATGAAGAAGATGTCTTCGCCCCGGTCAGCAAGGCGGTAAAAACGCGCTGGGCGTGGCTGGCGGTCAACCTGTGTACGGCGTTTATCGCATCCAGGGTCATCGACGGCTTCGAACACACCATTTCTCAGCTGGTGGCGCTGGCCTCGCTGATGCCGATCGTCGCCGGGATCGGCGGCAATACCGGCAACCAGACGATCACCATGATCGTCCGGGCGATGGCGCTGCAGCAGATCCAGCCCGGCAGCTTTACCTTCCTGATCCTGCGTGAAATGGGCGTTGCGCTGATTAATGGCCTGGTGTGGGGCGGGATCATGGGGGCCATCACCTGGTGGCTGTATGACGATCCGCAGCTTGGCGGAGTGATGACGCTGGCCATGATGCTCAACCTGCTGATGGCGGCGATGATGGGCGTCATAATCCCGATGGTCATGGTGAAGCTGGGGCGCGACCCGGCGGTCGGCTCCAGCGTGATGATCACCGCTATCACCGACACCGGCGGCTTCTTTATTTTTCTGGGGCTGGCGACGCTGTTTCTGATGTAGCCTGCGCTTTTGCCCGCAGGCGGCGGGGGATGATCGCCATCGCGACGATCCCCGCCAGCACGCCAATCGCCAGATTGCTGGTTCCTACCGTCGCGGCGACGGTCACCAGCATCACCAGCGTTTCCGGCCACGGATTGCGTGCCAGCTCGCCCGGGCGAATGCTGTGCCAGCTAAAGGTCTTCACCGCCACGATCACCATCACCCCGGCCAGGACCGCCATCGGGATCTTCGCCATCACCTGGCTGAGCGCTGTCACCAGCAGGAGCAGCACCAGGCCGGCGATCGCCGTAGAGAGACGGCTGCGGGCTTTACCCATTTCCACGTTAACGATGGTCTGGCCGATCATCGCGCAGCCCGCGATACCGCCATAACAGCCGGCGAGGATGTTGGCGATACCCAGCCCGGCGCTCTCCCGCGATTTATTCGACGGCGTATGGGTCAGGTCATCCACCAGCTTAGCCGTCAGCAAAGACTCCATCAGGCCGACAAAGGCGATGCTGAGGGCGCACGGCCAGATAATCTGCAGCGTGGCAAGATTGAGGGGAACGGTCAGGGCGGTGAATCCCGGCAGGCCGCCGCTCATCGAGCCTTCATCGCCGACGGTCGGCAGCAGCTGGCCGGTGGTGACGGTATAGAGAGTGAGCGCGACGATGGCGATTAGCGGCGCCGGGATAGCCTTAATAAAGCGCGGCGCCCACAGGACGATAAGCAGCGTGAGGACAAACAGGCCGACGATGAGCGGCTGACGGCTCCAGAAGTGCGGCACCTGGGCAAAGAAAATCAGGATCCCGAGGGCGTTGACGAACCCGGTCATCACCGCCGGGGGGATAAAGCGCATCAGGCGCGCCATGCCGCACAGACCAAACAAAATTTGAATAATACCCGCCAGAATGACGGCTGGCAGAATGTAACCCACGCCGTGCTGATGCACCATCGGGCCAATGACCAGCGCTACTGAGCCCGCGGCGGCGGTGACCATCGCCGGGCGTCCGCCGAGTAGCGACATCGCCAGACAGAGCACCACGGAAGCAATCAGGCTCACCTGCGGGTCAACGCCGGCGATGACAGAAAACGAAATCACTTCCGGGATTAACGCCAGGGCGGTGAGCATGCCGGCCAGGGCTTCGCGCGTCAGCAGCGACGGAGAACGGAGGATGGTGCGCAGGTTGCCGGAAGCGGCGGAGTCAGAAACTGGAGGCATAAAAAAAGTTCGCAGCTTATAAAAAAAGGAGGAGCGGTGTCAGACCCTGCTTCCGTGCGGTCTGTCACAAAACCAGGGATGATAGCGCGGAATCTACCAGCGCACCAGTACAAAAAGTGATTTGCTGTATACATTTATTAAACATTTTTATAACGGATCTCAAAACAGAACTTAAAATTTAAACAATATTTAAATTTTTGAGCTTCGGTGGTAACGTGAGGGGTGAGAATCGTATCACCTGCGCTAAATAAAAACAGCGAGTAAAGTAAGGCTCAAATCCGATGAATAAAAAGATGGCCGTACCACGCTCACAGGCGGTTGGTCCCAACAGCACTCGGACCAACACCCGCCATGAGCAAGAGACGGATGTATTGTTGATTGGCGGCGGCATTATGAGCGCCACACTGGGAACCTGGCTGCAGGAGCTTGAGCCAGACTGGTCTATTACCATGGTTGAGCAGATGTCCAGCGTGGCGGAAGAGAGCTCAAACGGGTGGAACAATGCGGGGACCGGCCACGCGGCGCTGATGGAGCTGAACTACACGCCGCAGACCGCCAACGGCATCAATATCGACAAAGCGGTCGACATCAACGAAGCCTTCCACATCTCGCGTCAGTTCTGGGCGCATCAGGTGACGCGCGGCGTCCTGAACAAACCAAAATCATTCATTAACAGCGTGCCGCACATGAGCTTTGTGTGGGGCGAAGATAACGTCAACTTCCTGCGCGCGCGCTATGCGGCTCTGCAGCAGAGCGAACTGTTCCGCGGCATTCGTTACTCTGAAGACCATCAGCAGATCAAAGCCTGGGCGCCGCTGGTGATGGAAGGTCGCGACCCGCTGCAAAAAGTGGCCGCCACCCGTACGGAAGTGGGAACCGACGTCAACTATGGCGAAATCACCCGCCAGCTGATCGCCAGCCTGCAAAAGCATGATAATTTCTCCCTCCAGTTGGGCACCGTGGTGCGTCGCTTCAAGCGCAACGCCGACAAGAGCTGGACGGTCACCCTGGCGGATGCCGACAACCGTCGTCAGAAGCGGGTTATTAAAGCCAAATTTATCTTTATCGGCGCCGGCGGCGCGGCGCTGACCCTGCTGCAGGAAACCGGCATTCCGCAGGCCAAAGAGTATGCGGGCTTTCCGGTCGGCGGCCAGTTCTTGGTCTGCGAAAATCCGGAGGTGGTAAACCACCATCTGGCGAAGGTATACGGCCAGGCCGAAGTGGGCGCGCCGCCGATGTCGGTGCCGCATATCGATACCCGTATTATCGACGGTAAACGCGTGGTGCTGTTCGGGCCGTTTGCGACCTTCTCGACCCGCTTCCTGAAGAACGGTTCGCTGTGGGATCTGCTGGCCTCGACCAATACCTCGAATATCCTGCCGATGCTCAACGTCGGCCTGGACAACTTCGATCTGGTGAAATATCTGATTAGCCAGGTGATGCAGAAAGACAAAGATCGTCTGGCCGCGCTGTGCGAATACTATCCGGAAGCGCGGAAAGAGGACTGGCGGTTGTGGCAGGCCGGTCAGCGCGTGCAGATCATCAAGCGCGATGCGAAGAAGGGCGGGGTGCTCCGCCTGGGCACCGAAGTGGTCAGCGATGACGAAGGCACCGTCGCGGCGCTGCTCGGCGCATCGCCAGGCGCCTCCACCGCGGCGCCTATCATGCTGCAGCTGATGGAAAAAGTGTTTAAGGACAAAGTTAATTCGCCGGAATGGCAGGCCAGGCTGAAGGCGATCATCCCGACCTACGGTATTCGCCTTGATGGCAACCCGGCGGAGATTGAGAAAGCGCTGGCGTGGACCAGTGAAGTGCTGGAGCTGAAATATGAGCCAGCCGCGGCGATGGATGAAGCCCCGCAGGCGGAGCTGAAGCTGCTGAGCGGCGGCAAGCCGATAGCGGATATCGCGCTCTGACAAAAACGGCAGCCTGCGGGCTGCCGTTTTTTTATTGCCGTTTTAATGGCGCGCCTTAGCGGACCTCGGCGTTACCGATAGTCTCCTCCGCGCGCCAGATGCGATATTTCACATCGACATTGGTCGGCGTGTAGACGACGATCGGCAGCTTGCTGTTGTAGCGCAGCATGGCGTCATCGCCGAGGCCGGCAGTCACAAATTTCTTCGTTTTCTTGCCGTCCGGGCAGGCCATCATGGTGGATACCGGGCCGCTCAGCTTATCAAAAACATAGTAGTCATAACCCCAGCCTTCCAGGGTTTTGCTTTCCAGCTCCCCGCCAAGACGATGGTGGTTGCAGTCAACTTCCAGCGTCTGGCCGATCATCAGCTCAACCTTCAGCGCCGATTCATCCTGCTGCTGCGGCAGCTGAATAACCTGACGCTTCATGCCTTTTTCCGCTTTCGGGAACGGCGCGACTTTTTCCAGCGGCTGGTCTGCGGCCAGGGCGCCGGCAGACATGCAGGCGGCGGTCAGCAGAGAAACGGCTAGCGTAGTGATTTTTTTCACGGTTGATCATCCTTTATTTTCGTTCCTGACAGAGATAGCCTATCATCACTTTGCTAAATGTTAAGATTTATTTACCAATTTTTGCAAAATGAATAGTGTTATCTACTGGTAAGACGTCGGCCGCGCAGAGCGCAACAGGGGCGCTGGCAGGCCGCCAGAGGCCTGCCGGTGAAATTATTCATTACGGCTATTTTTCGCTTCCTCAATAAATTCTTCATCGATTTCATCGGTGTTGCCAGCGTGTTCCCGCCCCGACAGCAAATTCCAGCAGGCGATAAACAAGGCGGCGATCAGCGGGCCGATAACAAAGCCGTTAATACCGTAGATCTCCATGCCGCCCAGCGTGGCGATCAGGATCAGGTAGTCCGGCATTTTGGTATCCTTGCCCACCAGCAGCGGACGCAGAATGTTGTCCACCAGGCCAATCACAATGACAAAGAAGCCGACAATAAAGGCGCCCTGCCACAGCTGGCCGGTGGCAAAAAGGTAAATCGCCGCCGGCACCCAGATAATGGCCGAGCCTACCGCCGGGATAAGCGACAGGAACGCCATCAGCGCGCCCCAGAGAATGCTGCCGTCCAGACCGGCGATCCAGAAGGCAAAGCCGCCCAGCGCCCCCTGCGCCAGCGCCACGGCGACGGTGCCTTTTACCGTGGCGCGGGCCACCGCGGCGAACTTAGCGAACAGGTGCTGCTTCACGTAGCTGGATAACGGCAGAGATTCGAGGATCAACAGCACCAGGTGAGGGCCATCCTTCAGCAGGAAGAACAGCAGGTAGAGCATAATGCCGAAGCTGACGGTGAAGCCAAAGGTGCCTTTACCAATCAGAAACGCGCTGCCGGCCAGATACTGGCCGCCTTTCAGGGCGACATCGGAGAGCTGCTGCTGGATCTGCTGCGCGCTATCCAGGTTATGTTCGGCGAGGAAGCTTCTGGCCCAGCCGGGGAGGTGGGCGATCAGGCTGGCGACCACCGTCGGGAACTGGGTATCGTTATGCTGCAGTTTGCTGTACACCACGTTCAGCTCGTAGGCCAGTGACGACAGGATAATCGCCAGCGGCGTGAACACGATAAGGCAGATAATGACGATGGTCATCAGCGCCGCAAGGCCGTTACGTTCGCCGAGGCGGGTGCGCATCTTGTTTTTGACCGGATTGAAAATCACCGCGAGGATGGCGGCCCAGAGGATGGCGGAATAATAGGGTGAGAGAACATCAAAAAAGGCCAGGGTTACAATGAAGACGATAAGGATGAAAAATCCTTTGGTAAGTCCATTAATTCTCATGTCATCCGCTCCTGCTTATGAGTCATACGGTCGAATAATAGATGCTACGACGTAATTTACCATCAGGATAGTCGTACTCTATACGCTGTGGCGCGGAAAGGGCACAAATTCAAGGAGCTGGGGGGAACAGGCGTAAAAGAGGGGCATAAAAAAACCAGCCTTAAAAGGCTGGTTTCTCAGGGATTTTTGGTCGGCACGAGAGGATTTGAACCTCCGACCCCCGACACCCCATGACGGTGCGCTACCAGGCTGCGCTACGTGCCGACGCGTGGGGAACAATATTACCCGTTCCCCAGGCGAATGCAAGCGGGTCGCGCGCGATTGATTCATAATTAATCAATCAGTTAGCGATAAAGCGTTTTTCATCGGTCAGGACCTGCAGCAACAGGCTGAGCTGCGGTTTCTGATCTTTGATTTTCTCACCGTCGCGGCTCCAGGTGGTATAGGTGCCGTTATGGTTGAGGACCACGGTGATAGCCGGGGTGGTAATCGCCAGCGTATCGCCGTTGGCCGCGGTGACCCAGTTCCGACGCCGCGCGGCGCTGAACAGATCTTCCCCCTGCGAATACTCATTGGCCGGCGTCGACACGTGAAGCAGGCGCTGCATCAGCGTGGTCATCACATCTTTGTTATCGGTCAGGGTGGCAATTTCCTGGGCCGGCGTGCCCGGCCAGTGAATAACCAGCGGCACCTGCAGCTGCTCGCGCGACCAGTCGAACGGGTCGTGTTTGACGTTAAGCGGCTTGCCGTGGCCGCCGGTGATAATGACCACCGTATTATCGAGCTTGCCGGCTTCGCGCAGCGCGGTCAGCACCCGATCGATCTGGGCATCAACGTCGCCTGCCGCCTTGCTATAACGGCGGACAAAGCCCTGCTGCTGCGTATCGTCGAGGGTGGTGCCATTGAGCGAGACCCACGAGAACCAGCGATTCTCATCCTGCGCGTAACGGTCCAGCCAGCCGATCCACTGATTGGCGGTCTGCTCGTCGCTCTGGGTCTTCGCGCTCGGCAGCGAGAAGTCGGAGAGCAGCGCCTGGCGATACAGCGGGCTGCTAAACCCATCGGAAGAGAACAGGCCCAGCTGGTAGCCCTGCTGGTTGAGAGCGGTGATCAGCGCCGCGGGAATACGCGCCGAGAGGACACCGTCCATATAGCCTGGCGAAATGCCGTAGAACAGGCCAAACAGGCCGCTGTCGGCGGTATTGCCCGAGCTCATATGCTGGGTAAAGTTCACGTTTTCTTTGGCAAACGCCGCCAGCGCCGGCATCGTTTTTTCAAACCGCGAGTAGTTCAGGTTGTCGACGGTGATCAGTAGCACGTTATAGCCCGCACCGAGGTCGCGGTAGCGCAGGTTACTGAGCGGATACTGGACCGATACCGCCTCCGGCGCCCCTTGCTCCACCAGGCGACGCTGATAATCCTGGGCGTCGAGCAGGCCATGTTTCTCAAGGAAACGACGGGCGGTCATCGGATAAGAAAGCGGTAGATTCGCTCGCTGCATGGTGATCGGGCGATAAAAATTGGCATCCGCCCATATATAGACCAGGTGGCTGCTGATGAACGACAAAAAGAAGAACCAGGCGACCGGGCGGGCGTAATGACGGCGACGCGTCAGGCTGCGCAGCTTTTGCCAGCTCCAGGTGGCGAAGAGCATTTCAATCAAAAAGATGACCGGGACGCTGATAAACATCAGCTGCCAGTCGCGCGCCATCTCATTCTGGTCAGGGTTGATGACCAGCTCCCAGACCACCGGGTTTAAATGAAGATGAAAGCGGGTAAAGACCTCGCTGTCTATCAGCAGCAGCGTCATCCCGGCGGTGGCAAGGATCACCGACAGGAAGCGCATCAGGCGCTGCGAGACCACGATAAAGGTCAACGGAAAGAGGATCAGCACATAGCTGGTAAACACCAGGAAGCTGAAGTGCCCGACGAGACTGACGTACGAAAAGAGTCGTCCGGCAAGCGTCGTCGGCCAGTCGGCGACAAAAAGGTAGCGGCTGCCGAGCACCATGGCCAACAACATGTTGAACAGGGCGAACCAGTGCCCCCAGCTAACCATCTGGGAGACTTTTTCTCGGTAGGGCTGACGTAGAGTCACCATATACTGTTGCTGTTATCCTTAATGCGCTGGATCGTCGTTAATCGAAGATTGCAAAGCCTGCGCGAAAGAACGGGCGATGGCCTGACGCTGCGCCGGCGCGACGCTACTGTTGATCAGGTTGGTCACCATATTGCCTAACACCATCAGTGAAAGGTCAACCGGGGCTTTGTGTGATTCCAGGACGTTCGTCAGCTCGCTGAGCAACTGTTCGACCTGTTGATCGCTATAGCGGGAAATTTGCGGCATAAACTCAAAATCTGTTTGTTCGTGAAAGGGCAACATATTACCGTAGCAGCAGCTTTTTTTCCGCATTTTTTCGCCGCGGCGCAAAAGCGCACCGATCGTCAGTCATGACGTCGAAATGTGTGGCGCCAGTTGCGTCGGCAACCCGGCGGTGGTTGAATACCGCCCGGTCTAAAAGGAGAGTTTAACATGAGTCTGGATATCGACCAGATTGCCCTGCATCAGTTAATCAAACGTGATGAACAAAATCTGGAGCTGGTGCTGCGCGAGTCACTGCTGGAGCCGAATGCGACGGTCGTCGAGATGATGGCTGAACTGCACCGGGTTTATAGCGCCAAAAGCAAAGCCTATGGCTTGTTCAATGAAGAGAGCGAACTGGCGCAGGCGCTGCGCCTGCAGCGTCAGGGGGAAGAGGAGTTTCTGGCGTTCAGCCGCGCGGCGACCGGCCGCCTGCGCGATGAGCTGGCGAAATATCCGTTCGCCGAAGGGGGCATTGTCCTCTTCTGTCAGTATCGTTACCTGGCGGTCGAGTATCTGCTGGTGGCGGTGCTCAATAACCTGAGCAGCATGCGCGTCAACGAAGAGCTGGATATCCGCTCGACCCATTATCTGGATATTAACCATGCCGATATCGTCGCGCGCATCGATCTGACCGAGTGGGAAACCAACCCGGAGTCGACCCGCTACCTGACCTTCCTGAAAGGGCGGGTGGGGCGCAAAGTGGCCGATTTCTTCATGGATTTCCTCGGCGCCAGCGAAGGTCTCAACGCCAAAGCGCAGAACCGCGGCCTGCTGCAGGCGGTGGATGACTTTGCCGCCGACGCGCAGCTTGATAAATCCGAGCGACAGAATGTGCGTCAGCAGGTCTATGCTTACTGCAATGAACAGCTGCAGGCCGGGGAAGAGATTGAGCTGGAGTCGCTGTCCAAAGAGCTCGCCGGCGTCAGCGAAAAGAGCTTCCAGGAATTCACCGCCGAGCAGGGCTACGAGCTGGAAGAGAGCTTCCCGGCGGATCGCAGCACCTTACGTCAGCTGACCAAGTTTGCCGGCAGCGGCGGCGGTTTGACCATTAACTTCGACGCGATGCTGCTGGGCGAACGCGTATTCTGGGATCCCGCCACCGATACCCTGACCATTAAGGGCACCCCGCCGAACCTGCGCGACCAGCTGCAGCGCCGGACGTCCGGCGGCAACTAAGCGCCACGCCCCGTCAGCGCGACCGCTGAACGGGGACGATCTCCACGCCGCTCTGCACCAGCCGCTGGCGCAGCGCGGCGTCGGGCTCCCCATCGACGATAAGCGTACTGGCGAGGTTCAGCTCGCCGATGGCAAAGGCCGACGCGGCGTTGAGCTTTTCCCGGGAGGCCATCACCACGGTTTCCGCGGCCCTGGCCGCCAGCGCGCGCTTGATGCCTGCCTCTTCATAATCACCGGTGGTAAAACCCGCTCGCGGGTGGACGCCGGTCACCCCCATAAAGAACACATCGGCGTTGATCCGCGCCATTGCTTCCAGCGTTTCAGGGCCGACGGCGACAACCGAATGCTTAAACACTTTGCCGCCGAGCAGGATCACCTCGATTCGCGGGTGATCGACCAGCGCCACGGCGATGCCGGGGCTGTGAGTGACCACCGTGCAGCTGAGGTCGGCGGGTAATAAGCCGATCATCGCCGCGGTGGTGGTGCCGCCATCGACAATCACCACCTGTCCAGGCTGGATCAGGCCGGCGGCAGCGCGCGCCACCGCCTGTTTGGAGGCGATTTGCACGCTTTTGCGTGTTTCAATAGGGGCGATGGCGGCAGAGACCGGCAGCGCCCCGCCGTGGACTCGCTGCAGTTTTCCTTCCGCCGCCAGCTCGCGCAGATCGCGGCGAATGGAGTCCTCAGAGACGTTAAACCGTTGGCTCAGCTCCCCGGACATCACCTGTTTTTCCTCCGCAAGGATCTGCAGGATTTGCTGTTTTCGTTGACTGGCGAGCATGATTTTTCCTTCACGAGTGATCTTGTTTATGCACGATTATGCATGTTATGGTGCCTGCTGTCATCTGAAAGGGGATATAACATGCAAACTCACGCACCGCACGTCCGACACGTTCGCGAGACGCTGCTCTCTGATAACTGGTACACGCTGAAAAAATATACCTTTGAACTGCAGCGCCGGGACGGACGCTGGCAGGAGCAGAGCCGCGAGGCCTACGATCGCGGCAACGGCGCGGTCATTTTACTCTACAACCGGGAAAAGCGGACGGTGGTCCTGACCCGTCAGTTCCGTTTTCCGGTGTTTACTCACGGTCACGACGGATATCTAATTGAAGCGGCGGCAGGGCTGTTGGATAACGCCTCGCCGGAGGCGCGGATCGTTGCCGAAGCGGAAGAGGAGACCGGCTTTCGGGTGACGCGCATCGAGCCCCTCTTCACCGTCTTTATGAGCCCCGGCTCTGTCACCGAAAAACTCTACTTTTTTATCGCCGAATATCAGGCCGATGACCGGCAGGGAGACGGCGGCGGGCTGGCGGCGGAAGGTGAGGACATTGAAGTGCTGGAGTGGCCCCTGGCGCGGGCGCTGCAGGCCATTCGCGATGGCGAGATCATGGATGCCAAAACCATTATCCTGCTGCAGCACCTGGCGCTGAATGCCGACACGCTCCTCGCCGGCTGAGCGGCAAGGAGCAGGGAGGGTTAACGCAGCTCGCGGGCAATGGCGCTGTACATCAGCGCCGCTTCCAGCGGCTGGGCGTTAAAGGAAGGTTCCGCCTGCGGCCAGGTCGACCACTGGACGATCACCAGGTGTTCCGCACGGTTCACCATGATCACCTGGCCGTAGATCCCCAGCGCCCACAGCGAGTCTTTCAGCCCTTCCTGCGGCGTCGGCTGGACGTTTTGCGCATTCGCCGGAATGGCGTTATTCCACCACTGATAGCCGTAGATACCTTGCGGATGCGCCGCCGAGACCGAGTTCAGCGCAGTGGTCCAGCTTGTGGCCTGATCGAACCAGCCCGCCGGCACCAGCTGTTTGCCGTTGCTTAACCGACCATCGCGGGCGACGAATTCGCCGAAGCGGCCCCAGTCTTCAAGGGTGGCGTTAAAGCCGTGGGCGCCGACATCGTGCTTCCCTTGCTGATAAGCATGCCATACGCCGTCGTGGGCCATCCCGGCGGGCCGCCACAGCGACTGCTCAAGCCAGGCGGCCAGCGACATGCCGGTGGCGCGCTCCAGGATATCGCCCAGCAGCCAGGCGCCGCCGGAAGAGTAGGACCACTGCTCGCCCGCCGGATGTTTGCGCGCCAGGCCGGTGACGATCTTGCGCACGCAGGCATAGGCCCCGGGCTGCGCCTCGCACTGGGTCAGGCGGGCGAAGTGCGACTGCGGGTCGGTGTAGTCTTCATTCCATTCCACACCGCTGGTGTGCTGCATCAACTGCTTCAGCGTCACGCCGTCCCAGGCGGTGCCTTTCAGTTCGGGTTCATAAACGGTAATCAGATCATCGAGGGAGTGGATCTTACCCTGCTGAATGGCGATACCCACCAGCGTCGAGACCACCGATTTTCCCACCGAGCGTGAGGTCCACAGGGTGGTATCGGTGTTGCCGTCGCCAAGATATTTCCAGGCGACTTTGCCGTCTTTCAGCACCAGCATACCGCTGACGTTCTCGCGCTTCAGGTAATCCTGCAGGGTCCAGGTGTGGCCGTTGAGGGTATAGTGGGCATCGGTCAATTGTTTTTCAGCGCGTTCCAGCGGCGCCGAGGCGCCGTGGCGGAAAACATCGCCGGCATAGTTGCGATAGTCATTTCGAAAGCCAATCACGCGTGAAGTCTGATCCCAGCTGAGCATATCTTTGGCGGCGGGTAGCGTTTGGTCGTAAGGCGTTGGGCAGACATCCAGCGTCAGGTCGCCGCAGCGTTGTGCCATTGCCGCGGCCGGCAGCGCCGCCAGGATTAACGCCAGGGCCAGTGGTTTTCTTATCATCATCCTTTCCTCGTTTGCCATAGATTCGCATCGCAGTATATAAATCGGCGCGCGGCGGCTAAAATCAGTAAAGGGGGGATTTTCCCCCGCAAGGGAGAGAAGGATGAAAACCCTGCAGTATTCTTTCGCGCAGATTGAAGCATTCGCCACCATCGCCGAGACCGGCAGCCTGTCGCGGGCGGCCATTCGGTTAGGTAAAGACCGAACCACGCTGCGCGATCTGCTGGACTATCTGGAAGATGCGCTGGGCTATCGGCTGTTCAGCCGGGAAGGGCGTACCCTGACCTTAACCGCCGAAGGGGAGCAGCTTTTTCGTCAGGCGCATCTGCTGTTGCGCCAGGCGCAGGCTTTCGAGTCTTTTGCGCAAACGCTGCCGCAAACCGCCGGGCAGGCGCTGCGTCTGGTATACGATCCCTTTATCCCACGTGATTTTCTCTGCGCGCTGGCCGATACGCTGGCCCGGCGGCAGATCCGGTTAAGCTGCTGGAGCGCCTCGCGGCGCGAAGCCGAGCAGGCGCTGAGCGATGGCGTGGCGGATATGGCGATGTGCCAGGCCAACAACCGCACGCTGGGCAGCGAAATGGAGTGGCGGGCGCTCGGCACCGTGGATCTGCGTTTCTACGCGGCGGACCGCCTGTTCCGGGATGCCGCGCGGCCGCTGACGCTGCTGAATCTGTCGTTGACGCCGCAGCTGGTGATGCACCGGCGCAGCGACGATCAGATTGCCCGCCGGCTGCAGATCTCCGGCCATACGCTGTATATGAACGAAATTACCCTGCTGCGCCATGCGATGGAGCAGGGGAGGGGCTGGGGGTTTTTACCGGACCATTTGCGGCCAGGCGAGTGGCAGGGAGTCGGTGAAATCGCGACGGAGGTCGGCAGTCAGGGGCTGAACGTCACCATGGTGATGCTCTGGCTGCCCGGAATGAATAAGCACCGGCTGCTGAGCGACATCGTGGACGAGGCGCCGGCGCTTTGGCGGCGCGGATAACAAAACGCCCCGGAGCCGAAGACCCCGGGGCGCTTGCCATACAACTTGCTATCGGCGATTATGCGCGAACGAAGTCGATGTGAGTCAGTTTCGGCTTGAACGCGTGGCGCTGAACAGCCTGAACTTTGACTTTTTCTTCTTTGCCATCAACCACGACGGTCAGAACTTCGCCGTAAAACTCAGCTTTGTCCTGCATGTTCCAAACTTTGTCGTGGTCCAGTTCGATAGCAACCGGAGCAGCTTCGCCACCGTAGATGATTGCCGGGAACTTGTTAGCTGCGCGCAGGCGGCGGCTCGCACCCTTACCCTGCTCTTTACGTACTTCTGCGTTGATAGTAAACATTGATGTCTCTCTATATATAAAGCCTGCTACAGGCGACCCAGCAACAGGCGGATTATCTGCTTTGCGAATGCAAAAGCGGGCGGCATTATAGCCGCCAAACGACACACGGGCAATCAAAACCTCAGCTTTCGGGTGATTAACGCAGCTCGTTGGCGCGGCGAAAACGCCCCTGATAATCGAACACTTTTTCCCGCACCTGCCAGTACTGGCCTTTCATGCGGGCGACGACAAAGTCCGGATGGCGCAGCAGCGCCTGCTGGGCCACGATATCCGCCGGCGTTATCCAGCGCAGCGGCACGCCCGGCGTGCGGGTATGCGGGCGGATAAACAACTGCTCAAAGGCGGTACGCTGGGCGGGCGTTTGCAGACGGAAGCGCTCACTGACGTCGGCGCCGTCCTCATCGTAGTAGGTGATTTTCAGCCACGGGCCTTTCTCGTCGCTACCGTGCTGCAGGGCCATGCCGCTGCAGCGCAGCACCAGCGCGTCCTTCAGCTTCAGCGCCGCCTTCAGCATGTCGTCCGGGTCAACCAGAATGGTGTCGCACTCCCGGCAGCGGCGGGCGGCGATATCGTTTTCCGCGTTGCACTGCGGGCAGTTTTTGAAACGAAAGCGGAAGTCGCACTGTTCGCGGTGGCCGTCGTCGTCTTCGAACCACCCCTGGCAGCGGCGGCCAAAATGCTCAATCAAGGTGCCGTCGGCGGTGGTTTTGCCCCAGAAGGTGTTGGCGAAGCCGCAGGCCGGGCAGAAGACCTGCACCGGCACGTTGTCGCTTTTGCCCTTCGGCGTCCCCACTTCCGGGGCGTACAGGTCGTGCGGGTTGCCGGCGTAGTCGAGGATCAGACAGTCGGTTTTTCCCGGCGCCAGGCGCAGGCCGCGGCCAACGATCTGTTGGTAAAGACTCACCGACTCGGTGGGGCGGAGGATGGCGATCAGGTCGACGTGCGGGGCGTCGAAGCCGGTGGTCAGCACCGCGACGTTCACCAGATAGCGATACGCCTGCGCTTTAAACGCCTCGATGATGCGATCTCGTTCCGGACCCGGGGTTTCCCCGGTGATCAGCGCCGCCTGGCCTGCCGGCAGCAGGCCGGTCACTTCCCGGGCGTGCTCCACGGTGGCGGCGAAGATCATCACCCCTTTGCGGCTTTCGGCGAACTCCACGATCTGGCTGACGATATGTGGGGTGATACGCTGCTGTTTTTTCAGCTCATGGTTAAGATCGGCTTCGCTGAACAGGCCGTTGCTTTGCGCCTGAAGGCGACTGAAATCGTACTGTACCACCGGCATATCGAGGCGTTCCGGCGGCGTCAGGTAGCCGTGCTTAATCATATAGCGCAGCGGCAGCTCATAGATGCAGTCGCGGAACAGCGCTTTTTCATCGCCACGCACCATCCCGTGGTAGTGGAACTGATAGATCCACCCCTTACCGAGGCGGAACGGGGTCGCCGTCAGGCCGAGCAGCCGGAGCTGCGGGTTGACCTGCCGCAGGTGGCTGATGATCTGCTGATACTGGCTGTCGTCATCATCGCTGATGCGGTGGCATTCATCGACGATCAGCAGCGAAAACTCGCTGCGAAATTGCGCCAGATTACGCGCCACCGACTGCACGCTGCCGAACACCACTTTGCCGTGGCTCTCTTTACGCTGCAGTCCGGCGGCAAAGATATCCGCCTCGAGGCCAAGGGCGCAGTATTTAGCATGATTCTGCGCCACCAGCTCTTTGACGTGGGCCAGCACCAGCACGCGGCCGCGGGCCAGTCGGGCAAGCTCGGCGATCACCAGGCTTTTGCCCGCGCCGGTGGGCAGGACAATCGCCGCCGGCTCGGTATGGCGACGAAACCAGGCGAGGGTGGCATCGACGGCTTCTTGTTGGTAGGGACGTAATGTAAAAGTCATGAATTCACGGGGCTAATTAACTCGCGAATAGTATGCCATGAATCTTTTCCCTTGAGTGGTGTTAAGAGCCCGTTATACTAGCCAGTGAATTTCTTCTTTTTCGGGCGATTTGCCCGCTCCAGCACTTTGACAGGCTAAAAAAATCTCATGCGACTTGATAAGTTTATCGCTCAGCAGCTTGGCGTCAGCCGGGCTATTGCCGGGCGTGAAATCCGCGGCAGCCGCGTTACCGTGGACGGCGACATTGTAAAAGATGCTTCCTTTAAGCTTCAGCCGGAGCACGAGGTGGAGTATGACGGGAACACGCTGACCCAGCAGAACGGCCCGCGCTATTTTATGCTCAACAAGCCGCAGGGGTACGTCTGTTCCACCGACGATCCCGATCATCCGACTATCCTCTATTTCCTCGACGAGCCGGTGGCGCATAAGCTGCATGCCGCCGGTCGGCTGGATATCGACACCACCGGACTGGTGCTGATGACCGATGACGGCCAATGGTCGCACCGCATTACCTCGCCGCGACACCACTGTGAAAAAACCTATCTGGTGGCGCTGGAAAGCCCGCTGGCGGAAGGGACCGCGGAGCTGTTTGCCAAAGGCGTCCAGCTGCATAACGAAAAAGATCTCACCAAACCGGCGGTGCTGGAAGTTATCACTCCGACCGAAGTGCGCCTCACCATTAGCGAAGGCCGCTACCATCAGGTGAAACGCATGTTCGCCGCCGTGGGCAACCACGTGGTTGGCCTGCATCGGGAACGCATCGGCGACATCCTGCTGGATGAATCTCTGGCGCCGGGTGAATATCGTCCGCTGACGGAAGCGGAAATCGCCAGCGTGGGCGCCCCGCAGCCACGGAGCAAAACGTGACGCTGAAGCAAAATTCGTCTCTGGGGATTGTCTTTATCCTTGGCCTGCTGGCCATGCTGATGCCGCTGTCGATCGATATGTATCTCCCGGCCCTGCCGGTGATCGCTGCCCAGTACCACGTGCCGGACGGCAGCGCGCAGATGACTCTCAGCACCTATATCCTCGGCTTTGCGCTGGGGCAGCTGCTGTACGGTCCGATGGCTGACAGCCTCGGCCGCAAGCCGGTGATCCTCGGCGGAACGCTGGTCTTCGCCGCGGCGGCGGTGGCCTGCGCCCTGTCGCAGACCATCGAGATGCTGATCGCCATGCGCTTCTTCCACGGTCTGGCGGCCGCGGCGGCCAGCGTGGTGATCAACGCCCTGATGCGCGATATCTATCCGAAAGATGAGTTTTCGCGGATGATGTCGTTTGTCATGCTGGTGACGACCATTGCGCCGCTGGTGGCGCCGATGGTCGGCGGGGCGGTGCTGGTCTGGTTCAGCTGGCATGCCATCTTCTGGATCCTCGCCCTGGCGGCCCTGCTGGCGTCGCTGATGATCGGCCTGTTTATCCGCGAAACGCTGCCGGCTGAAAGGCGTCAGCCGTTCCACCTGCGCACCACGATGGGTAACTTTGCCACCCTGTTCCGCCATAAGCGGGTCCTGAGCTATATGCTGGCGAGCGGCTTCAGCTTCGCGGGCATGTTCTCTTTTCTTAGCGCCGGGCCTTTCGTCTATATCAATATTAACCACGTCGCGCCTCAGCACTTTGGCTACTATTTTGCGCTGAACATTGTCTTTCTGTTCCTGATGACCATGTTCAACAGCCGGTTTGTGCGGCGGGTAGGGGCGTTGCGCATGTTCCGCGCCGGGCTGTGGATCCAGTTTGCCATGGCGGTGTGGATGGTGGTTTGCGCCCTGCTCGACGTCGGCTTCTGGTCGCTGGTCATCGGCGTGGCGGCCTTCGTTGGCTGCGTATCGATGGTGTCGTCGAACGCTATGGCGGTGATCCTCGATGAGTTTCCGCATATGGCGGGCACCGCTTCGTCGCTGGCGGGGACTTTCCGCTTTGGTATCGGGGCGATTATCGGCGCGCTGCTGTCGATGGCCACCTTTACCACCGCCTGGCCGATGCTGATCTCCATCGCCTTCTGCGCCACCAGCTCTATTTTCTTCTCCCTTTACGCTTCCCGCCGGCGAAAAATCGCACGCTAGGTCACATTTTCAGGGGCGAAATCGCCCCTTTCTTGATGCACGTCAACCGCAATGGGCTTCAGGGTTCTGCGATTTGTTTCCTTTATGTAAAATCAATTAGTGTAAAAAGTCGCATTGTTGCGATAAAAAAGTTGTTTTGGATCACAGAAACGGGTACATATAGCGCCAATCGGCTTGCCGGGTTAAAAAATAACACGCTGGAATATAAGCGCTTAACCCTGGGCCGCCGCGGCTGTAAACGTTTTCTGCGTCTGAGCAGGACTATTTGTCAACAGTGTGTTAATATTGATGTAAATTTATTGTGAAGCCTTTTGCTTCCGGGGAAACCACGTGAATACACAACAACTCTCTATCGTACACCGTCTGCCGCAGAGCTATCGCTGGCTGGCCGGTTTTGCGGGTTCCAGAGTTGAACCGATTCCGCAAAACGGCGCGCAGAACGAAAACAGTCTCGTCGCCCTGAAGCTGCTGAGTCCGGACGGTGAAAAAGCCTGGCCGGTGATGCATAAGCTCAGCCAGGCGTTAAGCGACATCGAAGTCGACTGTTCCGTTCTTGAGTGCGAAGGCGAGCCCTGTCTGTTCGTTAATCTGCAGGATGAGTTTGCCGCCACCTGTCGTCTGAAAAACTTTGGCGTGGCGATCGCCGAGCCCTTCTCCGGCAATAACCCTTTCTGACCGTCAGCTTAGCGCCAGCAGCTGGCGGGTATACTCATGCCGGGGCGCGCTGAAGACGGACTGGCACTCGCCCTGCTCGACCACCACTCCCTGCCGCAGCACCATCACCTGGTGACACAGCGCGCGCACCACGCCTAAATCATGGCTGATAAAAATATAGGCCAGCTGATGCTTCAGCTGTAACGCTTTCAGCAGATTCAGGATCTGCGCCTGAACGGTTTTATCCAGCGAGGAAGTCGGCTCGTCGAGGACGATCAGCTGCGGCTTGACGATTAACGCTCTGGCGATGGCGATACGCTGGCGCTGGCCGCCGGAGAAAGCCGCCGGGTAGCGCTGGCGGCTGGCCGGGTCGAGGCCGACCTCCTGCATGGCAAGGATCACCGCCTGTTCGCGTTCAGCCGCCGTCAGCGTCGGCTGGTGGACGCGCAGGCCCTCCTCAATGATCTGCTGCGCCGTCAGGCGCGGATTGAGCGACGAGTTCGGATCCTGAAAAACCACCTGCATCTGTCGGCGCAGCGGCAGCAGCTGTCGGCGACCGCGTCCCTGAATCGGCTGGCCGGCAAAGGTTATCTTGCCTTCGGAGGGGATCAGGCGCAGCAGCGCCAGACCGGTCGTGCTTTTGCCGGAACCCGATTCTCCCACCAGACCCAGCGTCTCGCCGGCCCGTAGCTGGAAATGGAGATCATTGACCACCCGATGGTGATCGACCACCCGACGCAGGATCCCCCGGCGAATGGGGAACGCCACCTGTAACGCCTCCGCCTGCAGCAGCACCGGGGCATCGGCGGCCAGCGGCACCGGCTCGCCGTCCGGTTCGCTATCCAGCAGGCGTTGGGTGTAAGGATGGGCCGGCGCGCTAAACAGCGCCCGACAGTGATTGTGCTCCACGCAGCGGCCGTTCTGCATCACCGCCACCCGGTCAGCCAGCTGGCGGACGATGCTCAGGTTATGGGTGATAAACAGCATCCCCATGTTCAGCTCCCGCTTTAGCTCGCGCAGCAGCTGCAGAATTTGCGCCTGCACTGACACATCGAGGGCGGTGGTCGGCTCGTCGGCGATCAACAGCTCCGGGCGCGTCAGCAGCGCCATGGCGATCATCACCCGCTGGCGCTCGCCGCCCGAGAGCTGGTGCGGATAGTCCGCCAGCCGCCGCAGCGCCTGACGGATCCCGACGCGCTCCAGGCAGTCGAGGATCTCTCCGCGCGCCGCCTCTTTGCGTATTCCCCGGTGTAACGACAGCACCTCGTAGAGCTGTTTTTCCAGGGTATGCAGGGGATTGAGCGACACCATCGGCTCCTGAAAGATCATCGCGATCCGGTTGCCGCGCACGCCGCGCAGGGTCGCCTCATCCGCATGCAGCAGCGACTGGCCATGAAAACGGATATCGCCGCTGGGGTAGCTGGCCGGCGGGGTAGGGAGCAGCCGCAGCACCGACAGGGCGGAGATGCTCTTACCGGAGCCGGATTCCCCCACCAGGGCCAGCGTTTCGCCGGCCGCCACCTCGAGCGACAGATTATGCACGACGGTCTGCGTCTCCCCTTGCTGGCGAAAGGCGATAGAGAGATTGTCGATAGCTAACAGCGGGTGGGTCATATTACACCGCCTTACTGGGGTCAAAGGCGTCGCGCACCGCTTCACCGATGAAAATCAGCAGCGTCAGCAGCACGGCGACAGAGAGAAACGCGGCAATGCCCAGCCAGGGCGCCTGCAGGTTGTTTTTGCCCTGCAGGAGCAGCTCGCCGAGGGAGGGCGAGCCGAGCGGCAGGCCGAAGCCGAGAAAATCCAGCGACGTCAGGGTGGTAATAGAGCTGCAGAGAATAAAAGGCAGGAAGGTGAGGGTCGCTACCATCGCGTTGGGCAGCATATGCCGCAGGATGATCTGCCGGTCGCTGACCCCTAACGCCTGCGCCGCCCGGATGTAGTCGTAGTTGCGGGTGCGGAGAAATTCAGCGCGCACCACGCCCACCAGCGTCATCCAGCCAAACAGGACGGTGATCGCCAGCAGCCACCAGAAGCCCGGCTGCACGACGCTGGAGAGCAGGATGATCAGAAACAGCGTCGGCATACCGGACCAGACTTCGATAAAACGCTGCCCCCAGAGGTCGATTTTACCGCCGTAATAACCTTGTATCGCACCGGCCAGCACCCCCAGCACGCTGGAGAACAGCGTCAGCAGCAGACCAAACAGTACCGAGATGCGCGTCCCATAAAGGATCCGCGCCAGCACATCGCCGCCGTTGGCGTCGGTGCCGAGCCAGTTGCTGGCCGAGGGCGGCGATGGAAAAGGAACCGTGCTGGCAAAATTGATCGTCGTCGCGCCGAAGCGCACCGGCGGCCAAAGCGCCCAGCCGTGGCTGGCCAGCTGCTGCTGCAGCCAGGGATCCTGATAGTCGGCGGCGGTGGCGAATGCGCCGCCGAAGGTCTGCTCGGTATAGTTTTTTAACACCGGAACGTACAGCTGGCCCCGGTACTGCACCAGCAGCGGCCGATCGTTGGCCAGCAGCTCAGCCCCCAGGCTGCAGAGGAAGAGGATTAAAAACAGCCACAGCGACCAGTAACTGCGACGGTTGTGGCGAAAGCGCGCCCAGCGGGCCTGATTAACGGGACTGAAGAACGACATTAGCGGCCCTCAAAATCAATACGCGGGTCGACCAGCGTATAGCTGATATCGCTGACGATATTCAGCAGCAGGCCGATCAGGGTGAAAATATAGAGCGTGCCGAACATCACCGGATAGTCGCGGGAGACCGTCGCTTCATAGCCCAGCAGCCCCAGACCATTCAGGGAGAACATCACTTCGATCAGCAGCGAGCCGGTAAAGAACATACTGATAAAGGTGGCCGGGAAACCGGCGATCACCAGCAGCATGGCGTTGCGGAACACGTGTCCCCAGAGGATCTGTTTCTCACCGACGCCTTTGGCGCGGGCGGTGACTACATACTGTTTGCGGATCTCGTCCAGGAAGCTGTTTTTAGTCAGCATGGTCAGGGCGGCAAAGCCGCCGATCACCGTCGCCAGCACCGGCAGGGCGATGTGCCACAGATAGTCGAGGATCTTTTCATACCACGGGAGGGTGTCGAAGTTTGGCGAGACCAGACCGCGAAGCGGGAAGAGGTCGAAATAGCTGCCGCCGGCGAAAATCACGATCAGCAGGATGGCGAACAGAAAGGCGGGGATCGCATAGCCAATGATAATCAGCGTACTGCTCCAGATGTCAAAGCGGCTGCCGTTGCTGACGGCTTTGCGGATGCCCAGCGGAATGGAGACCAGATAGATGATCAGCGTGCTCCACAGCCCGAGGCTCACCGAGACCGGCAGGCTGTCTTTAATCAGCTGCAGTACGGAGGCGCTGCGAAACAGGCTGTCGCCAAAATCAAAGCGCAGATAATCGCCCAGCATCTTCAGGTAGCGCTCGTGCAGCGGTTTGTCGAAGCCGTAGCGGTGGGTGATCTCGGCGATGACTTCCGGATCGAGGCCGCGCCCCCCGCGATAGTGACCCTCGCTGATATTGCCGGCGCCGGTGCGGGCATGGCTGGCGCCCATCCCGCCGTCGCCGGCGCCTGGCATTCCACCGTGCTGACCAAATTCGATGGCGGCGATGGCCTGGTCGACCGGGCCGCCGGGAGCGATCTGTACAATAAAAAAGTTAATGGTAATGATGGCCCACAGGGTGGGGATCACTAACAGCAAACGGCGGATCAGGTAGCTGCCCATGGTATGTCCTTAGCGTCTGTCCGCGGGGAGGGTGGCCGCTTTGTTCGCGTCATACCACCAGGTATCAAGGCCGGACGAATAAATGGGGCGGGTTTGGGGGAACGAGAATTTATTCCACCACGCGGTGCGGTCCTGCGCCATATACCACATCGGCAACATGTAGTGGTTCCAGGTGAGGACGCGGTCCAGCGCCCGGCCAAGCGGGATCAGCTTCTGCTTATTACCCTGCCACTGCAGGATCTGCGCAATCAGTTTATCCACCACCGGACTTTGCACCCCCGGCGCGTTGTAGCTGGAGTGAATATAGTCCGACGCCCAGGAGATTTGCAGGTCAGTCCCCGGCCAGGGCATGGCGCGCCACAGGCTCGGCATCATGTCGTAATCGCGGCTGCGGCGGCGGTTGCTGTACTGCGAGTTATCCACCTGACGAATATCCATGACGATCCCCAGGCGCTGCAGGTTGTGCTGAAACGGCAGCACCCAGCGGTCATTGCTTCCGGCCGGCATCAGCAGTTCAAAACGCAGCGGCTTGCCGGTGGCGGCGTTAACCCGGCGCTGGTTCTTCACCGTCCAGCCCGCCGCGTTAAGCAGGGCGTCGGCTTTGAGTAAGTTGGCGCGGTCGAAGCCATCGCCGCGGGAGACCGGCGGCTGGTAAACCTGGCTGAAGAGCTCGGGGGGCAGTTCGTTTTTCATCGGCGTCAGCAGGGCCAGCTCGGCCGCGTCGGGCAGGCTGCGGGCGGCATATTCGGTGTTCTGGAAATAGCTGTTGGCGCGCTGATACGCGCTGTAAAACAGCGCCTTGTTCATCCATTCAAAATCAAACGCCAGGGTAATGGCCTCCCGCACCCGGCGATCGGCGAATACCGGGCGCTGAATATTGAACGCCAGCCACTGGGTATCCTGCGCCGAGGTGTTGGCATACTCCTCTTTAATGATGTAGCCGCGGCTGAAGTTGCGGCCGACGTAGCGGGTGGCCCAGTTTTTGGCGACCGTCTCTTCCCGGCGGTCGACGGCCCCGGCTTTAAAGGCTTCGAAAGCGACGTTGTCGTCAAGATAATAGTCATAGCGCAGCGTATCGAAGTTCCAGCGACCGCGGTTGACCGGCAGGTCGGCCGCCCAGTAATCGGCGACCCGGGAATAGGTAATATACTGTCCCATTCGCCAGGCGCTGATGCGGTAGGGCCCGCTGGCCAGCGGCGGCTTTGACAGCGGGTCGCTGAGTTTGTGATGACGCCAGAACGCCTCGGGCATCACCGGCAGGCTCAGCAGGCTCAGCATGTTCTCTTTACCGGGCTGGCCGAGGTCGATACGCACGGTCAACGGCGCGATGGCCTTCACGGTGGTGCCTTTATAAAAGAGGCGGAACTGCGGCACCCCTTCGGTCATAAACTTATTGAAGGTAAAAGCGACATCGCGGGCGGTGATTGGCGTGCCGTCGTGAAAACGGGCGCGCGGGTTGAGGGCGATCTCCATCCATGAATAGTCCCCGGCGTAGCGCGCCCGTTCGGCAATCAACGGATAGTAGCTGCCGGGCTCATCATCCGAGGTGGTGAACAGGGGATCGTAGAGCGCCTCAGTGCGTACCGCGGGATTGCCGCGCAGCGCGTAGCGGTTGAAGTTGTCAAAGGTGCCAATCGCCGCCAGGGTGAGGGTGCCGCCTTTCGGCGCCTGTGGATTAACATAATCAAAATGGCTGAAACCGGCGGCGTATTTGGGTTCGCCGATAATCGCGAAGGCGACGCTTTCCTGAATGGATTGCGCTTTAGCGCTCAGGCTAAACAGAGCAAGCAGAAGCAGAAAAAGTCGCGCATACATAGGCGGCAAAATACCCTGTCATAGCCGGCCCCCGTGGCCGACTTCTGTTCCCGCATCATAAGTGAGACTTAACGCGTTGTGAAATAATTCGCGGGTTCATCGTGCGCGGCCACTAGCGCCGCCAGCGACAGCGGCCGGCTGATCCAGTACCCCTGCAGGAAATGCACTCCCTGAGCGCGGAGCCACTCCGCCTGCTCCTGGGTCTCCACCCCTTCGGCAACGGTCATCAATTTCAGCCGGCGGCTGAGGGTCAGCACCGCATCCAGCACTGGCGAGGTGACGGTTTCGGTGCCGATCGCCTGCACAAAGCCGCGATCGATCTTCAGATAATCGAAGTTATAGCGTTCGAGATAGATCAACGCGCTATGCCCGGTGCCAAAATCATCGATCGCGATTTCAAAACCGTGCTGGTGCAGCCAGGCGAAGTTAGCGACCGATTTTTCTTTGTCAATCATCGCCCGCTCTGTGACCTCCAGCACCACGTGAAAATGGCCGGCGGGCAGCGCGGCGGCGAAGCGCAGCATATCGTCGCGGAAGCTGTCGGCCTGAAGATGGGCTGGGGAAATATTGAGCCCCAGCTTGACGCCGTGCGGCAGAATACGCTTCAGCGCCGGCGCGTCGCGGGCGATCAGCGCCAGCAGGTGATCGGTCAGCGGCACGATCATCTGCTGGGTTTCCGCGAGGTTAATAAAGACGTCAGGCGGAATTTCGCCCACCACCGGATGGCGCCAGCGCATCAGGACCTCCACGCCGCTGATACGCAGAGTCTGGGCATTCACCACCGGCTGATAGACGACGTAGAACTGGTTGTTTTTGATCCCCAGCAGAATGGATTTTCGCGGATCGGATTTGATCGACAGCACGTAATAGCAGAGCAGCCCCGCCAGCAGGCCGCACACCACCCCGAGCAGCAGAGCAAACTGCGTATTTTCCGCCAGCCAGCTGTTGGCATACAGGTAGACCTTGAGGGGGAAACCGTCGATCTGCACTTCGCGGATCGGCACATTATGCAGCGTTTGCGGATCCACCAGCCGGTTACTGAAGGTGGAGATAGCGGTGTGGCCGATGACCAGCGCAATACCGCTGAAATCATTCTGCCGTGCGGAATAGAGGATATACGGCGTGAGATTGGCGTTAATCGACACGAAAATGCCGCTGTTTTCATCACCGGGTTTGCCTACCCATAGTGCCAGCGCCGCGCTCTTCGGCATCATCGGCGTGCCTGGCAAAATCGCCATATCAAGGGGTTTGCGGATATCAATGGCCGGGATCAGCTGGGTGAGGGGGGTATTCATGGCGCCGGTTGCCGAGGAGCAAAAGGCCACGCCGTTTTTGACCAGCAGAAAAGCGCGGACGTTAGGGCTGAACGCGGCGTGGGAGGTGAGCCCGGAGTCAATATTCTCGCAGGGCTGGTCCACGAGCGGCTGCAGGCCGTCAATGGTCTGGCGCAGGTCGTGAAAATAGCTTTTCAGATAGGTATTAACATTGTTGATAATGGCGTCGAAACGCTCGGCCCGGTTATGGTAAATCACCATAAACTGAATGCTGCCAGCCAGTAGCGCGACGATAATGCCCACGCACAGGCTGGTTAGCCAGGTTTTACGCTGGGGCGAAAAGTAGCGAGTCAGCATAGCTATAGTCTTTCCGTGTTATTGATGCGCAGCAACGGGTTGTCAGTCGTCGTTTTTCTCATTCCCACTTAAAAGACATAGCTTATTTTGCGTCGTTCAGAATCAGGTGGCAAAAAAAAACACTGCCGGGGCAGTGTTTTTTATCCCGCTTCCAGCCAAGGGATAACCGGCGGCGGTAGAGGACAGTTTACGAGCGGCTCAGGACTCGACGCGCTTCGTTGTAGCGCTTTTTCCAGTATGGCTCATCCATGCTGGAGATGGTCACTCCGCTGCTGGTAGAGGCGTGAACAAACTGGTTGTTGCCGAGGTAGATCCCGACATGGCGGCCGGTAGAGCCGGCGCGGAACAGAACCAGATCGCCAGTACGCAGCTGGGTACGGGAAATCGATTTTCCGGTTTCCTGCTGTTCAGAAGTTGAACGCGGCAGTTCCAGACCAAATTGTTCGCGGAAGGTGCGCTGCACGAACGCCGAGCAGTCGATACCTTTGCGAGTGCTGCCGCCGAGGCGGTAACGCACGCCTTTCCAGCTGGCATACTGATCCATTAAACGGGACTTCACGTCCAGGTTACGGACCATCGTTTCAAATTCATCCTGAGAGGCTTGCAGTGATGATAAATCGCCACTACCCACAGCATGCGTCTCAGAATGCATATTCCTGGCGGTACTTGTTGAACTACACGCGGAAAGCAGAACCGCTACTGCAATCGCGGGGGCTACCCGCAAGATGTATCTCAAAATCGGCTGAGATTTGACCATGCTGTTTATTTTCCCTTGTTGTCCTTAACGACAATGTCGTTATAAAAAATGCCAAACGTGTTAGAGCCTAAATACCCATCCGCAATGAGACAATTCCTTAAGCTTAAATTTGTGCAGTCACGCACAATTTTATTCAGGGCCTGAATTAATGTTGCGGAAAAGGCAAAACGAGAACGAGATTACCCTATCAAACGCCGCATGGCGAGCGGTTTTGCGCGATTTCTTATAAGTATTTTGGTGACAAAAAGTGAATCATCGGGAAAGGTCAAAATTGCGGCAATTCCGGGCAAAAAACAGACAATTCCTTCATTTGTCACGGGATTAATGTGACCAGAAGATGAACGCGATGTTGAAAAAAAGGAAAATTGAAAAAAGGGACCCAAAAGGTCCCCTTATAGATAATGCCCCTGGCGGCTGCCCACGGCTTTATTTGGCCGATATTCCGCCGGGTAAGTAGCGATCGAAAAAGGCGATCAGTTTATCGCTCAGCGGCGTCATCAATACCCAGGGCGCGCCAATCAGCACGGCGGTCAGAGAGCCGACAGCAATATCGCTGAACCAGTGGGCGCCAATCATCACCCGCGGGAAAGCAAAGACCACAAATATCACCAGCGCCACGGCCAGCGCGCGGCGGCCAAAATAGCGCCACATAAAGCTCGCGAAGATCAGCAGCATCATCCCATGATCGCCGGGGAAGCTGTCCTTGGAAGCATCCTTTGTGGGGAAGTTAACGACGTCGCTGACGCGGGTGACATCGCTGAAAAACAGCGACGGACTGGCGCGCTGAACCGGCATCAGGTGCTGCGCCAGCTGGTTGATGATCACCGCCGCCAGCAGCATTACCACGCCCATAATAGCGATCTGACGACGGCCTGCCGCCGGCGCCTTGAGCCAATAGCTGAGCATCAGGCAACCCATCGCCAGCAGCGAGCAGGCGTCGAAGGCGCGATTGTTGATGATCGCCAGCAGCCAGGCGTAAGCGCGGCTGACGCTGACGCCATGGTTAAAGAAATGGAAGATCGCGGCGTCTACCGGCGCCCACGCGCCGTGGTTGGCTGGCAGATACCAGGAGCAAAATAGCGCCACACCCGCGAAGTTAAGCAGCAGGATTAAAGGAATTCGGTTTTTCATCATAGCCATTGCGATTTTGTGACAGTCGGCGGCAACCTTAGCCGCCTTAACTTAAACGAAGCCTCAACAATGAGGTCTGGAGCGCGTTCCAGTCGGCTTCATGGGCGGAGATAAGCTCGATGCGGCTATCGGGCGGGGCGACGCTAAGGGTCTCGATATGCAGATCCTCGCCCTGGCGGTTGATCCGCACCGCCCCTTCGGCAATGCGCAGCACACCTTTGACGCGCGCCACCGGCGCCAGCCGGGCCCACTCCAGCAGGGCGATGGTGTCAAAGACCGTTTCCGCGTCGAAGATCCAGCCGCAGGCCTGATAGCCCTGGCCGCTGTTAAGGTGGCGGCGCCAGCGCTGGTGTTCCGCCAGACTAAGGGCGGCGAGACCGGCTGTGGGGGGATGGCGGTGGGCGTGCTCCGCGCTCGCCGGCAGCGGGGCGGTATTGCGCCGCGGTTCATCAAGCAGGGCCAGGTCGATATTACCCTGGGTCGCCGACACCTGGCGGCGATCGCCGCCCCAGCGTTGCCACCAGTCGACAAACGCCTGAGCGCTTTCGGGCGTTTCCCGATCGCTTTTATTGGCCACGATGATATCCGCCGCCGCCAGCTGGTCGCGAAAGTTGTCGTTGTTGACCGCTTTCTCGTCCAGTAGCTGACGCGGATCGAGAATGCACAGGGTCGCGCGCAGATCGATCCAGGGTTCATACACCGCCGCGGTGAGGATATCGAGGATCTGCTTTGGATGGCCAAGTCCGGTGGGCTCAATCAACAGACGATCGGGTTTCCCCTGGCGCAGCAGGGTATTCAGCCCGACCTGCATCGGCAGGCCATTGACACAGCACATGCAGCCGCCGGGGATCTCCTTGAGCAGGGCGCCGCTGTCGGCCAGCAGGGCGCCGTCTATCCCGACTTCGCCAAACTCGTTAACCAGTACGGCCCATTTTTCATCCGCAGGCTTCTGCGCCAGCAGATGAAGAATCGAGGTCGTCTTACCGCTGCCGAGAAAGCCGGTGATCAAATTGGTTCTGGTCACTCTTTTCTCCTGGATAAATGTAATGTTGTAACAGTTACGTCTATCCTGACGAAAAAAGAGGGAAAAGAGAAGTCCTGAGGCGGACAGAAGGAAATTCTGTCCGCATAAGCGCAAATATTGTTAAGAATTGAGCGCGCGGGCAACCGCCTCGCGGGCGCCGTGCATCGCCAGCTGCTGCCAGGCGGCGCGGATCCCGGCGACAAACTGCGCGTTGCGCGGCAGGTCGCGGCCAAATATTTCCTCCAGACCCAGCAGGGCGTCAACGCGCTGCTGCTCATCGCTCTGCGCCACCCGCTGCTGGATCTTGTCCACCAGCGGATCGCGGACGTCGATGGCCTGACCGGCATCGTCCGTACCGCTGACGTAGCGCATCCAGCCGGCTACGCCGAGGGCCAGCAGCGGCCAGCGGCTGCCGCGGTCAAGATGCACGCGAATACCGTCGAGCATACGCTGGGGCAGCTTCTGGCTGCCGTCCATGGCGATTTGCCAGGTACGGTGTTTGAGCGCCGGGTTGCTGAAGCGCGCGATCAGGCTGTCGGCATAGGCCGCCAGATCGACGCCGGTAATGGTCAGCGTCGGGGCCTGTTCGTCAAGCATCAGCTGGCGGGCGGCGCGGCGGAAGACCTCATCCTGCATGCAGTCGCTGACGTGCGCATGACCTGCCAGATAGCCAAGCCAGGCGAGGAAAGAGTGGCTGCCGTTGAGCATCCGCAGCTTCATCTGCTCCCAGGGCAGCACGTCGTCGGTCATCTGCACGCCCGCCGTCTCCCAGGCGGGGCGCCCGGCGACAAAGTGGTCTTCGACCACCCACTGAATGAAGGGTTCGCAGCTGATGGCGCAGGGATCTTCCACCCCCAGCACGGCGGCGATTTCCGCCAGCGACTCCGCGGTGGCGGCGGGAACAATGCGATCCACCATGGTGCCCGGGAAGCTGACGTTGTCGGCGATCCAGCTCGCCAGCGCCGGACTGCGTTTTTCCGCCATGCCGAGGACGGCATTTTTCACCACGTGGCCGTTGTCGGGAATGTTATCGCAGGAGAGCACGGTAAAGGGCGGCAGGCCCCGTTCCCGGCGGCGGGCCAGCGCTTCAACTAAAATACCGGGAGCCGACTGCGGCAGCATCGGATTTTCCAGATCGTGAACGATACGCGGATGCGTCGGATCCAGCTTGCCGGTCGCCGGATCGATGCAATAGCCTTTTTCCGTGATGGTCAGCGAGACAATCGCTACCTGCGGCTCGCAAAATTTCTCGATAATCGCCGCCAGCGAATCGAGCCTGGCGTTCAGGCATTCGTGCACCGCGCCGATAACAATGGGCTGATTACCGTCGGCGCCTTTTTCCAGTACGGTAAACAGGTGGTCCTGTTCGCGAAGCTGGCTCATCAGCGTATCGCCGCTGAACAGACTGATTTCGCAGATCCCCCAGTCGCCGCCGATGTTATTCAGCACGCGATCGGTCAGCAGCGCCTGGTGCGCGCGATGAAACGCGCCAAAGCCGAAATGGACAATACGCGAGCGGAGCTGGCTGCGATCGTACTGAGGACGTTGCACGTTTTCCGGTAGCGTAGCGGTTGCAATTGTTGTCATTCTTTACACACCTGTTTAACTGCTTATTAACATTGCCAGTCTAAAGTTATATGACAGGAAATTAAATTGGTAAGCCGAAATTATCCGCTGACTGTGAGCTGGATCAATCAATGCGCCGGCTCTGTTTGCAGCCTGACGAGAAACATGTATGGTAGTCGTCATGATTGTCGCCATTATTGGTATAACAACTTTTGTGAGGGCATAGCGATGGAGCAAACCTGGCGGTGGTATGGGCCGAACGATCCGGTATCGCTTGATGATGTACGACAGGCGGGGGCGACCGGGGTCGTCACTGCGCTGCACCATATTGCAAACGGTCAGGTCTGGCCGGTCGACGAGATAAAAGAGCGTCAGGCGCTGTTAGCGGCGAAAGGGCTGACCTGGTCGGTGGTCGAAAGCATTCCGGTGCACGAGGATATTAAAACCCACAGCGGGCAGTATACGACCTGGATTGCCAACTATCAGCAGAGCATCCGCAACCTCGCGGCCTGCGGTATCGATACCGTATGCTACAACTTTATGCCGATCCTTGACTGGACGCGCACCGATCTGGAATATGAGCTGCCGGACGGCTCCCGGGCGCTGCGTTTCGATCAGATCGCCTTCGCCGCCTTTGAGCTGCATATCCTCAAACGCCCGAGGGCGGAAGCGGATTACAGCGAAGAAGAGCAGCGCCAGGCCGAGGCGTATTACAAGGCGATGAGCGAAGCGGACATTGAGAAACTGACCCGCAATATCATCGCCGGCCTGCCGGGGGCGGAAGAGGGCTACACCCTCGACCAGTTCCGCGCGCGCCTGGCGGAATATGACCACATCGATAAAGCGCAGCTGCGCGAAAATATGGCCTATTTCCTGCGGGCCATCGTACCGGTGTGCGAAGAGGTGGGGATCCGACTGGCAGTGCATCCGGACGATCCGCCGCGGCCGATCCTGGGCCTGCCGCGTATCGTGTCGACCATCGAAGATATGCAGTGGCTGAAAGAGACAGTGGACAGCATCAACAATGGCTTTACCATGTGCACCGGATCCTATGGCGTCCGCGCCGATAACGATCTGGTGAAGATGGTGGAGACCTTTGGCGATCGCATCCACTTTACCCATCTGCGCGCCACCTGCCGCGAGGCGAACCCGAAAACCTTCCACGAGGCGGCGCACCTTAGCGGCGACGTCAATATGGTGGCGGTGGTGGATGCGATTCTGCGTGAAGAGCAGCGGCGTAAACAGGCCGGCGATCTGCGCCCGATCCCGTTCCGTCCGGATCATGGTCATCAGATGCTGGACGATCTGCGCAAGAAAACCAACCCAGGCTATTCGGCGATTGGCCGTCTCAAGGGGATGGCGGAAGTGCGCGGCGTGGAGCTGGCGCTGAAGATGACCAAATACCCTGAACTGCTGTAATCGCGGCAACGGGGATAACAAAAAGGACAGCCAGCGGCTGTCCTTTTTTCTGGTCAACTCGTCACGGAAAATTAATCCGCGCGGCCCATATAGCGGCACTCTTCGATATGAATGCGGATTTTCTCACCGGTGGTCAGGTATTCCGGCACCTGAATCACCAGGCCGGTGCTCATGGTGGCGGGCTTGGTGCGGGAGCTGGCGGATGCCCCTTTAATACCCGGCGCGGTTTCGATAATTTCCAGGTCCACGGTCTGCGGCAGCTCAAGCGCCAGAAGCTGGCCGTCCCAGGTCAACACCTGCATATCCGGCATGCCGCCTTCCGGAATAAACTGCAGCTCTTCTTCGATCTGCTCTTTCGTGAAGGTGTAAGGGGTGTAGTCTTCTTTATCCATGAACACGTATTCGTTGCCATCGACATAGGAGAAGTCAACGAAACGGCGGGTCAGGGTCACGGTATCGACGATATCGTCGCCTTTGAAGCGCTCTTCTACTTTCAGGCCGGTACGCACATCGGAGAAGCGCATTTTATACAGTGTCGCAGCACCGCGGGCGCTGGGTGACTGAATATCGATATTTTTCACAATCAGCAGCTTGCCGTTGTAATTCAGCACCATACCTTTTTTAATTTCATTCGCTCTTGGCATTGCAGTAATCCTGTCACTTAACGAGTCAAAAATATCGCGTAAAACTACTCGCGCCCGGGCGTTCAGGCAAGTGGAATTCGCGAGTTTTGCTATCTTCTGGCAAAACGTTTAGGCTGTGGCGCAAAATGAGCGTTTGGGAGCTGGGTTGTGGAATGTCGTACTGATTGTGGCGCATGTTGCATCGCCCCCTCTATATCCTCGCCGATCCCCGGCATGCCGCAGGGCAAGCCGGCCAATACCCGCTGTATTCAGCTCTCCGAGCACAATCTGTGTCTGATTTTCGGCTCCCCACTGCGTCCGAAGGTATGCGCCAGCCTGCAGCCCTCGCCGGAGATGTGCTTCACTCATCGTGATGACGCCATCACCTGGCTGCTGGAGCTTGAGCTGGCCACCGCGCCCTGAGCTTAAAGCAGCAAATGAGACAGGTTTTTGATATGTGTATACCGATTATTTTGCCCATGTGTCGATTATGCGCAAGGTGCTGCTGCGCATGACCAGCTGGCTGCATTATCTCTATCTGGATCACTAATCCGCACTGCCCGGCTCCGGCCGGGCAACCTTATCTATACGTCCCTGATCCGCCACAGGCAGGCCTGGGTGGCGATCCCCATAACCAGCGCTATCCAGAACACCGCATGATAGCTCCAGATCTCTGCCACCACGCCCGCCAGTGAGCCGGCGATGATCCAGCCGACGCGGGTGGTATTGGTGTAGAGGGTGGTGGCCGCGCCCGCCTGCCCGGGCATCAAATCCTGGAAATAAAGCATGCCAATCCCGGCGAGGATCCCGATATAGATGGCGTTCAGCACCTGCATCGCCAGCAGCAGCGCCGGCGTATGCACCGTCAGCATGCCCACATAAAACAGCACCCCAGCCACCGCGGAAAGGCGCATCAGAAAGCGTTTACCGAAGCGCCGGGCGTAGTAACCGGCAATCAGCATGGTGGGAATTTCCAGCCCGGCGGCGGTCCCCATCATCAGGCCGGCCAGCTTCTCCGGCAGATGCAGCTCGTTAATGATAAACAGCGGCATATTAATGATGTACAGGCTGTTGGTGCCCCACATCAGCGTGCAGATGCTGAACAGCAGCAGCGCATCGCGGCGGTGCGTGCGCGGGGCTTCCAGCCGGCCAGTCGCCACCGCCTTGGCTTTGCGCATGCTGGGCAAGAACAGCCAGACCATGATCCCGCAGACGATAAACGCCGCCGCGGCGCTGAGGTACATCGCGGTAAAGCCAAACCCCATCGCCAGCGCATAGGCCAGCGGGGGACCAATCACCCAGGCCAGCGAGACCTGGGCGCGCAAAATGGAGCTGAACATCACCGCTTCGCGGCCGGTTTTGTCGGCATGCTCGCGCGCGAGGGCGAACATCTGCGGGTTGGCGGTCGAACCAAAGCTGCTAAGGAATACGCCGATGAACAGCAAAATGAAATAGTTCCGGTTCCAGGCAAACAGCACGCAGGCCAGCACCCCCAGCAGGCAGCAGACGACAATCAGCTGCTTGCGATCGCCCTGACGGTCAGAACGTCCGGCGAGGAACTGGCTGACCAGAATGCCGATGACGGCGCTACCGGTAAAAAAGAAACCCACCATCGCCGGGCGGACATGCACTTCATTGGTCAGAAACAGGCTCAGGGTTGGCGTCTGCAACGCCCCGGCAATGCCCGTCAGAAAGGCGACGATCAGGAAGGCGGAAGAGGTGACATCGAACCCGCGTCGGGGAAGGGCGGCGCTTCGGTTTTCCATGTGTTTGGTTTTCTGTAGTTTCAGGAGACGGCGCGGAGTTTACGCCTGCTGGCTGAAAATAAACAGTAGTATGGCACGAATAATTAAAAAGGCGTTTCAAAATAGAGGGTTCAGCAAAAAGCTGACGTTTACCGCGGCCAGGCGCCAGGGCTTCAGCAAAAGTGTGCAGTACCTCTAAGTTCTGCAATCAAGTCGCTGACGTACCTTGCGCGTTGAGCAAGAAAGGTACAGAATTCTTGAAACGTTTCAGCGTCATTCGGCATATCGTTTACCGTCAGATGGCGCCTTTTTTCTCAAGTTAGCTGAAACGATTCAATTCAGCAGGAGAGGAGAACCATGTTCCAGTTATCTGTGCAGGATATTCATCCCGGCCAGCAGGCCGGTAATAAAGAAGAGGCCATCCGGCAGGTCGCCGCCGCGCTGGTCAGCGCTGGCAACGTGGCCGATGGCTACGTGAACGGCATGCTGGCGCGCGAGCAGCAGACCTCCACCTTCCTCGGCAACGGGATCGCGATCCCGCACGGCACGACGGATACGCGTGACCAGGTGCTGAAGACCGGCGTTCAGGTGTTTCAGTTCCCGCAGGGCGTCACCTGGGGCGAAGGGCAGACCGCCTATGTGGCGATCGGGATTGCCGCCAGCTCAGATGAACACCTCGGCCTGCTGCGTCAGCTGACCCATGTGCTGAGCGATGACGCGGTCGCCGCCCAGCTGCAGTCCGCCACCACCGCGGAAGAGCTGCGTGCGCTGCTGATGGGGGAGAAACAGAGCGAAGCGCTGAAGCTGGACAACGAGACCCTGAGTCTCGACGTCGCGGCCAGCGATCTGCTGACCCTGCAGGCGCTGAACGCCGCGCGTCTGAAAGAAGCAGGCGCTGTGGATTCCGCCTTCGTTAGCCACGTCATTAACGATACGCCGCTGAACCTCGGTCAGGGTATCTGGCTGAACGACAGCGCCGAAGGCAATCTGCGCAGCGCCGTGGCGGTCAGCCGCGCCGCCACCGCCTTCACCCGCGACGACCAGCCAGTTTCCCTGCTGGTCACGGTGGCGATGACCGACGATCAGCCAACCGCGGTGCTGAACCGCCTGAGCAAGCTGCTGCTGGACAAGAAAGCTGACCATCTGCTGAAAGCCGACGCCGCCACCGTGCTGGCGCTGCTGACCAGCGACGACGCGATTGCCGAAGATGTGCTGAGCGCCGAATTCGTGGTGCGCAATGAGCACGGCCTGCACGCCCGTCCGGGCACCATGCTGGTCAACACCATTAAACAATTTTCCAGCGACGTCACCGTCACTAACCTCGACGGTTCCGGCAAGCCGGCCAACGGCCGCAGCCTGATGAAGGTCGTGGCGCTGGGTGTGAAAAAAGGTCACCGTCTGCGCTTTACCGCGCAGGGTGAGGATGCGCAACAAGCGCTGGATGCGATTGGCGAAGCGATCGCCGCAGGCCTTGGGGAGGGCGCATAAATGAGCAGACGTGTAGCAACCATTACTTTAAACCCGGCGTACGATCTGGTGGGCTTCACCCCGGAGATCGAGCGCGGTGAAGTGAACCTGGTGCGTACCACCGGCCTGCACGCCGCCGGGAAAGGCATCAACGTGGCGAAAGTGCTGAAAGATCTTGGTATTGACGTCACCGTCGGCGGCTTCCTGGGGAAAGACAACCAGGATGGCTTTCAGCAGCTGTTCAGCGAGCTGGGGATCGCCAACCGTTTCCAGGTGGTGCAGGGGCGGACCCGCATCAACGTTAAGCTGACGGAAAAAGATGGCGAAGTGACCGATTTCAACTTCTCCGGCTTTGAAGTGACCCCAGGCGACTGGGAACGCTTCGTCAACGACTCCCTGAGCTGGCTGGGGCAGTTCGATATGGTCTGCGTCAGCGGCAGCCTGCCGTCCGGCGTCAGCCCGGAGGCCTTTACCGACTGGATGACCCGTCTGCGCAGCCAGTGCCCGTGCATCATTTTCGACAGCAGCCGCGAAGCGCTGGTTGCCGGACTGAAAGCGGCGCCGTGGCTGGTGAAACCGAACCGTCGCGAGCTGGAGATCTGGGCTGGCCGTAAGCTGCCGGAGATGAAAGACGTTATCGACGCCGCCCATGCGCTGCGCGAGCAGGGGATCGCCCACGTGGTGATTTCCCTGGGCGAAGAGGGCGCGCTGTGGGTGAACGCCTCCGGCGAGTGGATTGCCAAACCGCCTTCAGTCGAAGTGGTCAGCACCGTTGGCGCCGGCGATTCGATGGTCGGCGGCCTGATTTACGGCCTGCTGATGCGTGAATCCAGCGAGCATACCCTGCGCCTGGCGACCGCCGTCGCTGCCCTGGCCGTCAGCCAGAGCAACGTCGGGATCACCGACCGTACCCAGTTGGCCGCGATGATGGCGCGCGTCGACTTACAACCCTTTAATTGACAGCAGGAGAGGCATAATGAAAACGCTGCTGATTATTGATGCCGGACTCGGACAGGCGCGCGCCTATATGGCGAAAACCCTGCTGGGTGCCGCAGCTCCAAAAGCGCAACTTGAACTGATTGATAATCCGAACGACGCCGAACTGGTGATTGTTCTCGGGTCGGCGCTGCCCACTGACAGCGCGCTGAACGGCAAACAGGTTTTCCTCGGCGATATTAATCGCGCCGTGGCGCACCCGGAGCTGTTCCTCAGCGAAGCTAAAGGCCACGCGACGCCGTACGCGGCGCCTGCCGCCGCGGCAGTCCCGGCGGCCACCGGCGGACCGAAACGTATTGTCGCGGTCACCGCCTGTCCGACCGGCGTTGCCCATACCTTTATGGCGGCTGAAGCCATTGAAACCGAAGCGAAAAAACGCGGCTGGTGGGTGAAAGTGGAAACCCGCGGCTCCGTCGGCGCGGGCAATGCTATCACCCCGGAAGAGGTGGCCGAGGCGGATCTGGTGATCGTCGCCGCCGATATCGAAGTCGACCTGGCGAAATTCGCCGGCAAGCCGATGTATCGCACCACCACCGGTCTGGCGCTGAAGAAAACCGCCCAGGAGCTGGACAAAGCGGTGGCTGAAGCCAAACCGTACCAGCCTTCCGGTAAACCTCAGGCTGCTGGCGAAGGTAAAAAAGAGTCGGCGGGCGCCTACCGCCACCTGCTGACCGGCGTCTCCTACATGCTGCCGATGGTGGTGGCGGGCGGCCTGTGTATCGCGCTCTCCTTTGCCTTCGGGATCAAAGCGTTTGAAGTGAAAGACACCCTCGCGGCGGCGCTGATGCAAATCGGCGGCGGCTCGGCCTTCGCGCTGATGGTGCCGGTGCTGGCGGGCTTTATCGCCTTCTCCATTGCCGACCGTCCGGGTCTGACCCCGGGTCTTATCGGCGGTATGCTGGCGGTCAGCGGCGGCTCCGGCTTTATCGGCGGGATCATTGCCGGTTTCCTTGCCGGTTACGTGGCGAAAGCCATCAGCACTAAGCTGAAACTGCCGCAGAGTATGGAAGCGCTGAAGCCGATCCTGATCATTCCGCTGGTCTCCAGCCTGATCGTGGGCCTGGCGATGATCTACCTGATTGGTAAACCGGTCGCCGGTATCCTCGCCTGGCTGACCCACTGGCTGCAAACCATGGGCACCGCCAACGCGGTTCTGCTGGGCGCGATCCTCGGCGCGATGATGTGTACCGACATGGGCGGCCCGGTGAACAAAGCGGCCTATGCCTTCGGCGTTGGCCTGCTGAGTACCCAGACCTACGCGCCGATGGCGGCGATCATGGCGGCCGGTATGGTGCCTCCGCTGGCGATGGGTATCGCGACGCTGGTTGCCCGCAATAAGTTCGACAAAGGGCAGCGGGAAGGGGGTAAAGCCGCGCTGGTTCTCGGCCTGTGCTTTATCTCTGAAGGGGCGATTCCTTTTGCCGCCCGTGACCCGATGCGCGTGCTGCCTTGCTGTATCGTCGGCGGCGCGGTAACCGGCGCTATCTCGATGGCGATTGGCGCGAAACTGATGGCGCCGCACGGCGGGCTGTTTGTTCTGCTGATCCCGGGGGCGATTACGCCAGTGCTGGGCTACCTGCTGGCGATTGTTGCCGGGACGCTGGTGGCGGGCCTCTCCTACGCGGTGCTGAAACGCCCGGAAGCGCAGGTAGCGGAAGTCGAAAAAGCGGCATAATCTCTCCGCAATAAAAAAGGGCCGACTGTTCGGCCCTTTTTTTATGTCTCTATTTATGCCACTTCGGCGATCTGCTGCGCCCGCAGCCAGGCTATCTCTTCCGCCCAGATATCCGGGTTGATGGTTTCCAGAATCAGCGGAATGCCGTCGAAGCGGTTGTCCTGCATGATCCAGCTGAAGCAATCGTGGCCGATGTTGCCTTCCCCCAGACTATGGTGACGGTCGACCCGGCTGCCGAAGGCGCTCTTGGCATCGTTGAGATGCATGCCGCGCAGATACTGAAAGCCGACGATACGGTCGAAGTCGGCAAAGGTCTTCTCGCAGGCTTCGGCGCTGCGCAGGTCATAGCCAGCGGCGAAGGCGTGGCAGGTATCGATGCAGACGCCGACGCGGGTTTTATCTTCCACGCCGTCGATGATGGCTGCGAGGTGCTCGAACTTAAAGCCCAGGTTGCTGCCCTGGCCGGCGGTATTTTCGATAACCGCGGTGACGCCTTCGGTCTTCGCCAGCGCGATATTGATCGATTCGGCGATGCGCGCCAGACACTCTTCCTCCGGGATCTGCTGCAGATGGCTGCCGGGGTGGAAGTTGAGCAGCGTCAGCCCCAGCTGCTGACAGCGGGTCATCTCATCGATGAAGGCGTCACGGGATTTTTCCAGCGCCTCTTCCACCGGGTGGCCGAGGTTAATCAGGTAGCTGTCGTGCGGCAGGATCTGTCCGGGGCCAAAGTGATACTTTTCACAGGCGGCTTTGAATTCGGCGATGGTCTGGTCGCTGAGAGGCGCGGCGCGCCACTGGCGCTGATTTTTGGTGAAGAGGGCGAAGGCGGTTGCTTCGATTTCGGCGGCGCGAATGGCGGCATTGGCCAGTCCACCTGAGGCGCTCACGTGCGCTCCTACGTATTTCATAAAAAAACTCCAGTTAAAGCCGCTGGGGGGTGGGTAATGATAGCGGCTTAACTGGAGAAAGATGTAGTGCTTTATGCCATCAGGCTGTGGATGGCGACGTTAATGGCCCCGCCGCCGACAATCAACCAGACGAACAGCATCAGCGCCATCAGCAGCGGTTTCGCCCCGGCTTTTTTCAGCGCGCTGACGTGAGTGGTCACCCCAAGAGCGGCCATCGCCATCGCCAGCAGGACGGTATCCAGCGTCACCAGCATCTCCACGACCGCTTTCGGCAGCAGATGGAAGGAGTTAAACACCGCCACCAGGATGAACATAATGGCAAACCACGGAATGGTGATTTTGCTTTTCTCGCCGTTACCTGCCGGGGTCAGCTGTTTAACTCGCGCCGCCAGGAACAGCAGGAACGGGGCCAGCATCATCACGCGCAGCATTTTAGCGATAACCGCGGCGTTCTCCGCATCCGGGCTGACCGCATGGCCGGCGGCGACGACCTGCGCCACTTCATGCATGGTGGAACCCATATAGATCCCGTAGGTCTCCGGGGTAAACCAGTGCGCCAGCAGCGGATACATCGCCGGGTAGAGGAAGATAGCGATGGTACCGAAGATCACCACCGTGGCGACGGCGACGGTCACTTTACTGGCTTCGGCTTTGACCACCGGCTCGCTGGCGAGCACTGCCGCCGCGCCGCAGATGCTGCTGCCGGCGCCGATCAGCCAGCTGGTGTGCTTATCGAGCCCAAACACTTTCTGGCCCAGGAAGCAGGCGATGAAAAAGGTGCTGGAGAGCGTCAGAACGTCAATCAAAATACCGCTCACGCCGACGTCGGCAATCTGGGCGAACGTCAGGCGGAAGCCGTAGAGGATGATCCCCAGGCGCAGCAGATGCTGTTTGGCGAAGATCACCCCGCCGTCGCAGGGCTGCCAGATTTTCGGATAGACCGTGTTACCGACGACCATCCCGAACAGGATAGCGAGGGTCAGGGCGCTGAAGCCCGCCCCGGCGATGGCCGGGAAGCTACCGGCCCACAGGGCGGCGCCGGTCAGGGCGGCGGTCAGCGCCAGGCCTGGGACAAAATGCCACAGGGAACGATGTTTGGTGGGTAAAGTGAGTGCTGTCATAACCTTCTCCTTTGTCTGCCTGAAGGTTACGCCGCTCAGTGATAAATATAAAATTGATTATATGTTTATAATCAATCGTAATAAGTGGTTAATAGCCGCTTCGCCGGGGACAACGGGGCAGGGGAGTGAGGCGCAAAAGCGGGGCGGTCTCGCCGGCAAGACGATGATTTTGTGACGTAAGCGGATTTTCCTTCCGTCAGCCGCCTCGATTTGTGTCACCATAGTAAGGAAGGTTATTCAGGTTGGATTACTAAACGGGTGGGTTATGCATATTACGCTGCGGCAGCTGGAAGTGTTCGCCGAAGTCCATAAGAGTGGGTCGACCACTCAGGCGTCACAGATGCTGGCGCTTTCGCAATCGGCGGTCAGCGCCGCGCTGACCGATCTGGAAGGGCAGCTCGGCGTACAGCTGTTCGACCGCGTCGGCAAGCGGCTGGTGGTCAATGAGCATGGACGGCTGCTCTATCCGCGCGCCCTGGCGTTGCTGGAGCGGGCCCTGGAGATCGAGCAGCTGTTTCGCGGCGACAACGGGGCGATTCGGGTCTACGCCAGCAGCACCATCGGCAACTATATTATGCCGGAGATCATTGCCCGCTATCGCCATGACTTCCCGGATCTGCCGGTTGAGCTGAGCGTGGGCAACAGCCTGGACGTGATCAACGCCGTTGCCGACCTGCGGGTGGATTTCGGTCTGATCGAGGGGCCGTGCCATGCCGCCGATATTATCGCCGAGCCGTGGCTGGAAGATGAGCTGGTGGTGTTTGCCGCGCCTGACTCGCCGCTGCTGGCGGGGGAGGTGACCCTGCAGCAGCTGGCCGAGGCGCCGTGGATCCTGCGCGAGCATGGGTCTGGCACCCGGGAGATTGTCGATTACGTTCTGCTGTCGCATCTGCCGGCGTTTCATCTGGGGATGGAGCTGGGCAACTCGGAGGCGATCAAACACGCGGTGCGCCATGGGCTGGGGATCAGCTGCTTATCGCGGCGGGTGATTGCCGAACAGCTGGCCTCCGGCACGCTGGCGGAGCTGAAAGTGCCGCTGCCCCGGCTGACGCGCACGCTGTGGCGCATCCACCACCGGCAGAAGCATATTTCCAAAGCATTACAACGTTTTCTACAGTATTGCCAGGTGTAGCGATCCGGCGTTATCGCCTGATAAAAGGGGGGAATTTGCTGGCAATTCCGCAGGTTAGTGCTTTACTAATAATTTGCGGTCGATCATGAAGCTCTCTTATAACTTTGCATTTGTACCGGATGGAACCCCGATCGTCTGCTACAATCGCGCCTCATTTTTTGGATGGATAGCATTATCACATGGTTTCGGAAACTAAAACCACAGAAGCGCCCACGCTACGTCGTGAACTAAAGGCGCGCCACTTGACCATGATCGCCATCGGCGGTTCCATCGGTACGGGTCTTTTTGTTGCCTCTGGCGCAACGATTTCGCAAGCAGGTCCCGGCGGGGCGCTGCTGTCTTATATTCTGATCGGTCTGATGGTCTATTTCCTGATGACCAGCCTGGGCGAACTGGCGGCGTTTATGCCGGTGTCCGGTTCCTTCGCCACTTACGGGCAGAATTATGTTGAAGAGGGCTTCGGCTTCGCGCTGGGCTGGAACTACTGGTACAACTGGGCGGTAACGATCGCCGTTGACCTCGTGGCCTCGCAGCTGGTGATGAGCTACTGGTTCCCTGATACCCCAGGCTGGATCTGGAGCGCCTTGTTCCTCGGCATTATGTTCCTGCTGAACTGGATCTCGGTGCGCGGATTTGGCGAGGCGGAATACTGGTTCTCGCTGATCAAAGTGGCCACCGTCATTATCTTTATCATCGTCGGCGTGATGATGATTGTCGGCATCTTCAAAGGGGCGCAGCCTGCCGGCTGGAGCAACTGGGGGATCGCGGATGCGCCGTTTGCCGGCGGCTTCTCGGCGATGATCGGCGTGGCGATGATTGTCGGCTTCTCCTTCCAGGGCACCGAGCTTATCGGTATTGCCGCCGGTGAGTCTGAGAACCCGGAAAAGAACATTCCGCGCGCGGTGCGCCAGGTCTTCTGGCGTATCCTGCTGTTCTACGTCTTCGCGATCCTGATTATCAGCCTGATCATTCCGTATACCGATCCGAGCCTGCTGCGCAACGACGTTAAAGATATCTCCGTCAGCCCGTTCACGCTGGTCTTCCAGCACGCCGGTCTGCTGTCGGCGGCGGCGATCATGAACGCCGTTATCCTGACGGCCGTTCTGTCGGCGGGTAACTCGGGGATGTACGCTTCTACGCGTATGCTGTATACCCTGGCCTGCGACGGCAAAGCGCCGCGCATTTTCTCGAAGCTGTCGCGTGGCGGCGTACCGCGCAACGCCCTGTATGCGACCACCGTTATCGCGGCGCTGTGCTTCCTGACTTCGATGTTCGGTAACCAGACGGTGTACCTGTGGCTGCTGAACACCTCGGGGATGACGGGCTTTATCGCCTGGCTGGGGATTGCCATCAGCCACTATCGTTTCCGTCGTGGCTTCGTCCTGCAGGGTAACGATATTAATAATCTGCCGTATCGTTCCGGGTTCTTCCCGCTGGGGCCGATCTTCGCCTTCGTGCTGTGCCTGATCATCACCCTCGGACAGAACTACGAAGCGTTCCTCAAGGACACCATTGACTGGGGCGGCGTGGCGGCGACCTACATCGGTATTCCGCTGTTCCTCGTCATCTGGTTTGGGTACAAACTGGCGAAAGGCACCCGCTTCGTTCGCTACAGCGAAATGACCTTCCCGGACCGCTTTAAGCGTTAATCTTCGCTATTGTGCGATAAAAGCCCTCTGAAAAGAGGGCTTCATCGTGCTGGCCAGGTGCAATCTTCAGGAATTGCCCGGCGGCGCTGCGCTTGCGCGGGCCAACAGATATCTGCGTCACTGTTTGATATTGCAACTTTTCGTAGGCCGGGTAAGGCGAAAGCCGCCACCCGGCAGACATATGAGTACGATAACGAAAACAGGTTTGTCATCATCCGGAAGCCCTCTGAAAAGAGGGCTTTTTTTATGTCCACACGGTTACAGCCTGACACAATTCTTTATAATTAGATTGATAATAGAAATCATTATCTTTATCATTTCCGACCATTACGGATGAAGCCACTCCCCCCGTCTCTGCCATGTGTACAGACTGACATCGGGCGACCAGCCACATCGACGAGAAAACAGCGCGAGTCTACCGCCGACAGAGCGGCAGGCCGCCAGCGCGTGTGAGCAGCACCTTTTTTGTTTGTTTGGTTGTACACCTCATGGAGATTTGGAATGTTCAGGTTAAACCCTTTTATCCGGGCGGGATTGTCTGCGTCCGTCGTATCGTTGGCGTTTCCGGCCCTGGCCGATGTGAATGAAGAAACGCTGGTGGTGACCGCCTCGGCCACTGAACAGAGCGTCAAAGACGCACCGGCGAGCATCAGCGTCATCACCCAGCAGGATTTGCAGCGCAAGCCGGTGCAGAACCTGAAAGACGTACTGCGCGATGTGCCCGGGGTCCAGCTCACCAACGAAGGGGATAACCGCAAGGGCGTCAGCATTCGCGGTCTGAGCAGCAGCTATACCCTGATCCTTGTCGACGGGAAACGCGTCAACTCCCGGAACGCCGTCTTCCGCCACAATGACTTCGACCTGAACTGGATCCCGGTGGATGCCATCGAACGTATCGAGGTGGTGCGCGGCCCGATGTCCTCCCTGTACGGCTCCGATGCGCTCGGCGGCGTGGTCAACATTATTACCAAAAAAATCGGCCAGAAATGGACCGGGACGCTGAGCGCCGATACCACCATTCAGGAACACCGCGACCGCGGCGATACCTGGAACGGTCAGTTCTTCACCAGCGGCCCGCTGATCGACGGCGTGCTCGGGATGAAGGCCTACGGCAGCCTGGCGAAGCGCGCCAAGGACGATCCGCAGTCTTCCAGCAATGCCACCGGCGAAACGCCGCGCATCGAGGGCTTCACCAGCCGCGATGGCAATGTTGAATTCGCCTGGACGCCGAGCGACAACCACGATTTCACCGCGGGCTATGGCTTTGACCGCCAGGATCGCGACTCCGATTCCCTTGACCGCAACCGCCTTGAGCGTGAGAACTACTCCCTGAGCCATAACGGCCGTTGGGAGATGGGCAACAGCGAGCTCAAGTTTTACGGCGAAAAGGTGGATAACAAAAATCCGGGGCAGAACGGCACCATCACCTCGGAAAGCAATGCCATCGACGGCAAGTATGTCCTGCCGCTGGACATGATTAACCAGCTGGTGACCTTCGGCGGCGAATGGCGCCACGACAAGCTGAAAGATCCGGTCAACCTGAGCAGCGGCGGCCAGTCCACCTCCGCCAGCCAGTACGCCCTGTTTATTGAAGACGAATGGCGCATCATCGAGCCGCTGGCGCTGACCACCGGCATTCGTATGGACGACCATCAGACCTATGGCGATCACTGGAGCCCGCGCGCCTATCTGGTGTATAACGCCACCGATACCGTCACCGTCAAAGGCGGCTGGGCGACGGCGTTTAAAGCCCCGTCGCTGCTGCAGCTTAACCCCGACTGGACCACCAACTCCTGCCGCGGCTCGTGCAGCATCATCGGTAACCCGGATCTGAAGCCGGAAACCAGCGAAAGCTTCGAGCTTGGTCTCTACTATCGTGGGGAAGAGGGCTGGCTGCAGGATGTTGAAGGCAGCATCACCACCTTCCAGAACAATGTCGACGATATGATTGATGTTCTGCGCACCTCCAGCGCCAGCGAAGCGCCGGGCTACCCGAACTTTGTCGGCTGGAAAACCGTCAACGGTAAGCGCGTGCCGATCTTCCGCTATTTCAACGTCAACAAAGCGCGCATCAAAGGGGTGGAGACCGAGGTGAAGATCCCGTTCGGCGATGAGTGGAAGCTGACGGTGAACTACACCTACAACGATGGTCGCGATCTGAGCAACGGCGGCGATAAACCGCTGCAGACGCTGCCGTTCCATACCGCCAACGGCACGCTTGACTGGAAACCGCTGGACGACTGGTCCTTCTACGTGACGGCCAACTATACCGGCCAGCAGCGCGCGGTGAGCGCCACCGGCAAAACGCCGGGCGGCTATACTCTGTTTGACGTCGGCGCGGCGTGGCAGGTCACCAAAAACGTGAAACTGCGCTCCGGGGTGCAGAACGTGGGCGATAAAGATCTCAACCGGGACGACTACAGCTATACCGAAGAGGGCCGTCGCTACTTTATGGCCGTGGATTATCGCTTCTGATCGTTGGCGCTTAACGATGGCCTGCGCCGCGACGTGGAGTCGCGGCGCAGGTTGCGTTTAGTTAAAGAGATGCTGCGCGTGGAAACGCAGATGGTCTTCGATAAACGAGGCAATAAAGTAGTAGCTATGATCGTAACCGGGCTGGATGCGCAGCGTTAACGGCCAGGCCTTCTGCCGCGCGACCTCCGCCAGCACCGCGGGCTGCAGCTGTCCGGCGAGGAACGGATCGTTATCGCCCTGATCGATAAGCGTCGGCACCGCGTCCGCCGGCTGGCTGGCCTGCATCAGGGCGCAGCTGTCCCAGGCGCGCCATGTCGATTCATCGGCGCCGAGATAGGCGGTAAACGCTTTCTTGCCCCACGGCACCTGGGAGGGATTGACGATTGGCGCGAAGGCGGAGACGCTGGCGTAGCGGCCGGGATTGGTGAGCGCCATGATAAGCGCGCCGTGACCGCCCATCGAGTGGCCGCTGATGGCGCAGCGCTCGCCGACGGTAAACTCGCTGCGGATAAGCGCGGGCAGTTCGTCGCGCAGGTAATCGTACATCCGGTAGTGCGCCGCCCACGGCGCCTCGGTGGCGTTCAGGTAGAAGCCAGCGCCTTGCCCCAGATCGTAACCGTCATCGTTGGCCACCTCGTCACCGCGCGGGCTGGTATCCGGCATCACCAGCGCGATGCCCAGCGCGGCGGCAATGCGCTGAGCGCCCGCCTTGGTGGTAAAGTTTTCATCGTTACAGGTCAGCCCGGACAGCCAGTACAGCACCGGCGGCGGCGCTTCGCGCTCAGGCGGTAAAAAAATGCTGAACGTCATGGCGCAGTTCAGGACAGGGGAGTGATGACGCCAGCGTTGTTGCCGGCCGTCAAAACAGCGATGCTCTTCAAGCAGTTCCATGCAAGGCTCCTCGGAAGGGATGTGCGCGTAAACGTTCATAATACAGATATTTCATTAGCCGGTGAGCAACTTTCACTTTCTCCTTTTGAGAACTTACTGCATCATTAATGCAACTTATAGCCAACATGCCGGTGTAGCGATGGCGCTTATGGATGCGTACAGCGGTTGGATCATTCCGGATTCGGCGATAGGGATTTGGCGTCGCGCTTGAGGCGTGGCTTCGCGCCTTAATAAAAGGCAGCGCCAATTTCAATAATTATCGTTACGGCTACTGGATTCTGTGCGCCACCTCACGCACAATGAATACAAACTTTGCCCCCAGAAAAAGCAAAGAGCGCCACACCTGCAGGAGAAACCCAAATGTCATCACTGAGTAAAGAAGCCGTCCTCGTTCATGAAGCGCTGGTCGCTCGTGGGCTGGAGACGCCGATGCGTGCGCCAGTACAAGAAATTGATAACGAAACACGCAAGCGTTTGATTACCGGTCATATGACCGAGATTATGCAACTGCTGAATCTGGATCTGAGTGATGACAGTCTGATGGAGACCCCGCATCGCATCGCCAAAATGTATGTCGATGAGATCTTCTCCGGACTGGATTACTCCCGTTTCCCGAAAATCACCGTCATTGAAAACAAAATGAAGGTCGATGAAATGGTCACCGTGCGCGATATCACCCTGACCAGCACCTGCGAACACCACTTTGTCACCATCGATGGTAAAGCGACGGTAGCCTATATCCCGAAAGATTCGGTGATCGGCCTGTCGAAAATCAACCGCATCGTGCAGTTCTTCGCCCAGCGCCCGCAGGTCCAGGAGCGTCTGACGCAGCAGATCCTGATCGCGCTGCAGACGCTGCTCGGCACCAGCAACGTGGCGGTGTCCATTGACGCGGTGCATTACTGCGTGAAAGCCCGCGGCATCCGCGACGCGACCAGCGCCACTACCACCACCTCCCTCGGTGGCCTGTTCAAATCCAGCCAGAATACCCGCCAGGAATTCCTGCGCGCAGTACGTCACCACAACTAAAACGGAGCAGGGTACATGGAGAGAAATGTCACGCTGGACTTTGTCCGCGGCGTCGCCATCCTCGGTATCCTGCTTCTCAATATCAGCGCCTTCGGCTTGCCGAAGGCCGCTTACCTCAATCCGGCCTGGTCAGGAAGCGCGACCCTCAGCGACGCCTGGACCTGGGCGATCCTTGACCTGCTGGCGCAGGTGAAGTTTCTTACCCTGTTCGCGCTGCTGTTTGGCGCCGGTCTGCAGCTCCTGCTCCCCCGCGGCAAACGCTGGATCCAGTCGCGGCTGACCCTGCTGGCGCTGCTTGGTTTCATTCACGGTCTCTTCTTCTGGGATGGCGATATTCTGTTGGCTTACGCCCTGGTGGGGCTGGTGAGCTGGCGCATGGTGCGCGAGGCGCAGCATGTTAAATCGCTGTTTAACACCGGGGTGGTGCTCTACCTCACCGGTATTGCGGTGCTGGTCCTGCTGGGGATTATCTCGGGGACGGCCGCGAATCGCTCCTGGGTACCGGACGCGGCCAATCTGCAGTATGAGCAGTACTGGAAGCTGCACGGCGGCATGGAGGCGGTCAGCAACCGGGCGGATATGCTGTCGGACAATCTGTTGGCGCTCGGCGCGCAGTATGGCTGGCAGCTGGCGGGGATGATGCTGATAGGCGCGGCGCTGATGCGCAGCGGCTGGCTGAAAGGGCAGTTCAGCCAGCGTCACTATCGGCGCACCGGCGCGCTGCTGGTGCTAGCCGGGATGGCGGTGAATGTGCCGGCTATTGTCGCCCAGTGGTATCTGGCCTGGGACTATCGCTGGTGCGCGTTTTTACTGCAGGCGCCGCGTGAACTGAGCGCCCCGCTGCAGGCTATCGGCTATGCCTCGCTGGCCTGGGGCTACTGGCCGCAGCTCTGCCGTTTCCGCCTGGTGGGGGCTATCGCCTGCGTCGGACGCATGGCGCTGAGCAACTACCTGCTGCAGACCCTGATCTGCACCACCCTGTTTTATCATCTCGGGCTGTTTATGCGCTTCGATCGTCTGCAGCTGCTGGCCTTTGTTCCCCCCATCTGGGCCGTCAACCTCCTCGTGTCATCACTCTGGCTGCGCCGCTTCCGCCAGGGGCCGGTGGAATGGCTGTGGCGTCAGTTAACCCTGCGTGCGTCAGGGACATCATTGAAAGACACATCCAGATAACGATCTCGATCACAATCATTAACAAAACGGATGTAAACGTTTCCAGCCGTGTGACCTCACTCACGTAGCGGACCGCGGGTCGCTGCCAGAATAGTCTCCTTGCTGAGCACAGGAGGTGAATGTGACGTGCTGTAATTCTCTTAAGGTCGCTGAGTATGATCACCATTCGTGATGTCGCCCGCCAGGCGGGCGTATCCGTGGCCACCGTGTCGCGGGTGCTGAACAATAGCGCGCTGGTGAGTCCGGATACGCGCGACGTGGTGATGAAAGCGGTGACCCAGCTGGGCTACCGGCCCAACGCCAACGCCCAAGCGCTGGCCACCCAGGTCAGCGATACCATCGGCGTGGTGGTGATGGACGTCTCCGATGCCTTCTTCGGCGCGCTGGTGAAAGCGGTGGATACCGTCGCCCAGCAGCATCATAAGTATGTGCTGATCGGCAACAGCTATCACGAGGCGGAAAAAGAGCGCCATGCCATCGAGGTGCTGATCCGCCAGCGCTGCTCGGCGCTGATCGTCCATTCTAAAGCGCTCAGCGATGCTGAACTGAGCGACTTTATGCAACATATCCCGGGGATGGTGCTGATCAACCGCATCGTGCCGGGCTTTGCCCATCGCTGCGTCGGCCTCGACAACGTTAGCGGCGCGCTGATGGCTACCCGCATGCTGCTCAATCACGGCCACCAGCGCATCGGTTATCTCTCCTCCAATCACGGCATTGAAGACGACGATATGCGCCAGGAAGGGTGGAGCAAAGCGCTGCAGGAGCAGGGCATCATCGCCCCGGACAGCTGGGTCGGGTCCGGCTCCCCGGACATGCAGGGCGGCGAAGCGGCGATGGTCGAACTGCTGGGGCGGAATCTCGGCCTCACTGCGGTGTTCGCCTATAACGACAGCATGGCGGCCGGCGCGCTGACCACGCTGAAGGACAACGGCATTGTCGTGCCGCAGCATCTGTCGCTGATTGGCTTTGATGATATTCCTATTTCCCGTTACACCGATCCTCAGCTGACCACCGTGCGCTATCCGGTAATGTCGATGGCGAAGCTGGCCACTGAGCTGGCGCTGCTGGGGGCGGCCGGCAAGCTGGATCGCGAGGCGACGCACTGCTTTATGCCCACCCTGGTGCGCCGTCACTCCGTTGCCCAGCGGCAAACTGTGGGGCCGATCACTAACTGAAGCGGCGGCGGGATGTAACCGCTTTCAATTTGTGAGTAAATTCACAGTATATTAACATTCACCTGATTATGATGGCAGCGTTTACCAGTCTGAACCGCGAGGTGATGGGAAATCCTCACTTTCTTCAGTAGGAACAAGGCGTTAAACGAGTATTAGAGTCGTATTTTTCTGGAGCGTTACCCGACACGGAAGACCGAATTTTCGTCGTGAAATGCGTTGTGCGGTAACACTAATGCAACAAATCCCGCCCGCACTTTTTCACAAAAATGACCCTGCATAATAAAACCGGAGATTCCATGAATAAGAAGGTGTTTACCCTCTCTGCTGTAATGGCTGGTCTGTTATTTGGCGCCGCAGCACACGCAGCAGATACCCGTATCGGCGTGACGATTTATAAATATGACGACAACTTTATGTCGGTGGTGCGTAAGGCGATTGAAAAAGATGGCAAATCCGCGCCTGACGTCCAGCTGCTGATGAATGACTCGCAGAACGACCAGTCGAAACAAAACGATCAGATTGACGTGCTGCTGGCGAAAGGCGTGAAAGCCCTGGCGATCAACCTGGTTGACCCGGCTGCGGCGGGAACGGTCATCGAAAAAGCGCGCGGGCAGAACATTCCGGTGGTGTTCTTCAACAAAGAGCCTTCCCGTAAAGCGCTGGATAGCTATGACAAAGCTTATTACGTCGGTACCGACTCGAAAGAGTCCGGGATTATTCAGGGCGATCTGATCGCCAAGCACTGGAAAGCCAACCCGAACTGGGATCTGAATAAAGACGGCCAGATCCAGTACGTCCTGCTGAAAGGCGAGCCGGGCCATCCGGATGCGGAAGCGCGTACCACCTACGTTATCAAAGAGCTGAATGATAAAGGCCTGAAGACCCAGCAGCTGCAGATGGACACCGCCATGTGGGATACCGCCCAGGCGAAAGACAAAATGGACGCCTGGCTCTCCGGCCCGAATGCGAACAAGATTGAAGTGGTGATCGCTAACAACGACGCCATGGCGATGGGCGCGGTTGAAGCGCTGAAAGCGCACAACAAGAGCAGCATTCCGGTGTTCGGCGTGGATGCGCTGCCGGAAGCCCTGGCGCTGGTGAAATCCGGCGCGATGGCCGGTACCGTGCTGAACGATGCTAACAACCAGGCGAAAGCGACCTTCGATCTGGCGAAAAACCTGGCCGACGGGAAAGACGCTGCGGCAGGCACCAACTGGAAAATTGACAACAAGATTGTTCGCGTCCCCTATGTGGGCGTCGATAAAGACAACCTGAGCCAGTTTACCGGCAAATAATCGTGATGTGAGTTGCGGGCGTGGGTTATCCACGCCCGATTATTCCTGATACAGAACCAGACTCCTGCTGGCGTTATTGCGCCGGACGGGGCGTGCATGAACGCAGCCAGGTATAACTATGGTCAGCAATAATAGCGAACGGTCAGGCGAATATTTGTTGGAAATGAGCAACATCAACAAATCGTTTCCTGGCGTCAAGGCTCTTGATAATGTCAACCTGAAGGTTCGTCCGCACTCCATTCATGCGTTAATGGGTGAGAACGGCGCCGGTAAATCGACATTATTAAAATGCCTTTTTGGGATCTATCAAAAAGATTCCGGCAGCATTCTTTTTCAGGGAAAAGAGATCGATTTCCATTCGGCGAAAGAAGCCCTGGAAAACGGTATTTCGATGGTACATCAGGAATTAAACCTGGTCTTACAGCGTTCGGTCATGGACAACATGTGGCTCGGGCGTTATCCCACTAAAGGTATGTTTGTCGATCAGGACAAAATGTACCGGGATACCAAGGCCATATTTGATGAGCTGGATATTGATATCGACCCGCGCGCCCGCGTCGGTACCTTATCGGTATCCCAGATGCAGATGATTGAGATCGCCAAGGCGTTTTCCTATGACGCCAAAATCGTCATCATGGACGAGCCGACGTCGTCGCTGACGGAAAAAGAGGTCAACCATCTGTTTAAGATTATCCGCAAGCTGAAAGATCGCGGCTGCGGTATCGTCTATATCTCGCACAAAATGGAAGAGATTTTCCAGCTGTGCGATGAAATTACCATCCTTCGCGACGGCCAGTGGATCGCCACCCAGCCGCTGGAAGGGCTGGATATGGACAAGATCATCGCCATGATGGTCGGGCGTTCGCTCAACCAGCGCTTTCCGGATCGAGAAAACACCCCGGGAGAAGTGATCCTCCAGGTGCGCAATCTCACCTCCCTGCGCCAGCCGTCCATTCGCGATGTCTCCTTCGATCTGCATAAGGGCGAAATTCTCGGTATCGCCGGTCTGGTGGGCGCGAAGCGTACCGACATCGTGGAGACCCTGTTCGGGATCCGTGAGAAGGCCAGCGGCACCATCACCCTGCACGGGAAGAAGATCAACAACCACAGCGCCAATGAGGCGATTAACCACGGTTTTGCGCTGGTGACCGAGGAGCGGCGCTCCACCGGGATTTACGCCTATCTGGATATCGGTTTTAACTCGCTGATCTCCAATATTAAGAAATATAAAAACAGCGTCGGCTTGCTGGATAACTCGCGGATGAAGAGCGATACCCAATGGGTCATTGACTCTATGCGCGTTAAAACCCCCGGCCAGCATACGCAGATTGGTTCGCTTTCCGGTGGTAACCAGCAAAAGGTCATTATTGGCCGCTGGCTGCTGACCCAGCCGGAGATCCTGATGCTGGACGAGCCGACGCGCGGTATCGACGTCGGCGCCAAATTCGAGATCTATCAGCTGATTGCCGAGCTGGCTAAAAAAGATAAAGGGATCATTATTATTTCCTCCGAAATGCCGGAACTGCTGGGGATTACCGACCGCATTCTGGTGATGAGCAACGGCCTGGTCGCGGGCATTGTTGAGACTAAAACCACCACGCAAAACGAAATACTGCGTCTTGCGTCATTGCACCTTTAAGATCAGGGGCTTCACATGAGTGCGTTAAATAAAAAGAGTTTTCTCACTTACCTGAAAGAGGGTGGGATATATGTCGTCCTTCTGGTCCTGTTGGCCATTATTATTTTCCAGGATCCGACATTTTTAAGTCTGCTGAACCTGAGTAATATTCTGACCCAGTCCTCGGTGCGTATTATTATTGCCCTCGGCGTGGCCGGACTGATTGTCACGCAGGGCACCGATCTCTCCGCCGGCCGTCAGGTGGGACTGGCGGCGGTGATTGCCGCGACCATGCTGCAGGCGGTGGATAATGCCAACAAGGTGTTCCCGGATATGGCGACCATGCCGATCCCGCTGGTCATCCTGCTGGTATGCGCCATCGGGGCAGTCATCGGCCTGATTAACGGGATCGTCATTGCCTATCTGAACGTGACGCCGTTTATTACCACCCTTGGGACCATGATCATCGTCTACGGCATTAACTCGCTGTACTACGACTTCGTGGGCGCGTCGCCGATCTCCGGCTTCGACAGCCATTTCTCCCATTTCGCGCAGGGGTTTGTGGCGCTGGGTTCGTTCCGCCTGTCCTACATCACCTTCTACGCGCTGATTGCCGTCTTCTTTGTCTGGATCCTGTGGAACAAAACGCGCTTTGGCAAAAACATCTTCGCTATCGGCGGTAACCCGGAAGCGGCGAAGGTCTCCGGGGTCAACGTAGCGTTGAACCTGCTGATGATCTACGCCCTCTCCGGCGTGTTCTACGCCTTCGGCGGCCTGCTGGAAGCTGGTCGTATCGGCTCGGCGACCAATAACCTCGGCTTTATGTACGAACTGGACGCCATCGCCGCCTGCGTGGTGGGCGGCGTATCGTTCAGCGGCGGGGTAGGGACCGTATTCGGCGTGGTGACCGGGGTGATTATCTTCACCGTGATCAACTACGGCCTAACCTATATCGGCGTTAACCCTTACTGGCAGTACATCATTAAGGGGGCGATCATTATCTTCGCCGTGGCGCTGGATTCCCTGAAATACGCCCGTAAGAAGTAATTTTTGCCTGAGTAAAAACCCGCGCCTGGCGCGGGTTTTTTTATGCCTGAAACGGATGCGTTGATGGAGGCTACTTTTCTTTCTGCAGCTCCAGTAGCTGCTCCGGGGTGACCGCCGGGTAGGACTGGGCGTCATCCGGCACGTCGTGCTGCTGCGCTGGAATCGGGATTAAAGGACCGAGGAAGCGCGGTTCCCGTTTGAAGATATAGAGGTCCGCCAGCGCGCCGAAGCGGGCGCCGAATTCGCGCAGCCGCACGCTCCACATATCCTTCGGCGACGGCACCGCGTAGCACTGAGCCTGGATCCCCATATGCAGGGCGATAAACAGCGCCCGTTCGCAGTGGAAGCGTTGGGTGATGATAATGAAGTCGTTGGTGTCGAACACTTTGCGGGTGCGGACGATCGAGTCGAGCGTGCGGAAACCGGCATAGTCCAGCACGATATCCGCCGGATCGACGCCGCCTTTAATCAGGTCCCGGCGCATAGTCATCGGTTCATTGTAGCTTTGCAGGGCGTTATCCCCGCTCAGCAGCAGATAGTTGACCTTGCCGCTGTTGTAGGCGTTGAGCGCGCCCTGGATGCGGTAGCGGTAATACTGATTGATCACCCCGGTGCGGTAGTATTTAGCGGTGCCCAGCACCACGCCGACCTGGCGGTAGGGGAGGTCCTGCAGCTCGTCATAGATATAGGGCGCGGTTTTCCAGCTCATCCAACGGTCAAGACCCAGCACGGTCAACAGCAGCAGGCCGAGCAGGACTAACAGGCTGTAGAACACACGCTTTAACATGAACTTGGCTCAATAATAGACAACGGAGTCTTCAGGCTACTTTACCCGCCGGGTAAGCGCAAGAAACCCGCGTTTAATTGCGGGGATTTTCAGCAATATGGACCGATCGCCGATCCCAGACCGGGCAAGGCGTAGCCGCAACCTGTTCTCCGGCCCACCGGGAACGTCTCAGCGACTTTGAGGCCGTCAGGTCGGCAGTTTCAGCAGCCATAGCGATCTTCAGCTCGCAATGGCGCGAACGGTAGGTCGGGTTAGCGGAGCGCCTCCCGACAACATAACGGCATAAAAGGTCGGCCGGATTAGACGAAACCGTCATCCGGCCATCTGCTCAGGCGCGCAGGCTGATTAACCTAACAGCACGCGCTCGATAGTGTGGCAGCCCAGCGCCTTCAGGGTGGCGACGGTGGCGTCCCACTGAATCAGCGCCGCATCGGCTTTCTCCGCCAGGATCGCCCGCTGGATGTCCGGATAATCATAGCCGTTGAGGCTGAGGAGATTCAGCGCCCCCTGCAGCGGCGGCAGCGTCGGGTTGAACGCCGCGTTTTCCGCATAGCTGCCGCTGAAAAGGGTGCCATCTTTCAGCTCCAGCGCTACGCCGGAAGGCGAGTGGCTGTACGGCGCGTGGCAGCGGTTAGCGGCCTCAATCGCCGCCTGAGACAGGGCATCGCCGCTGACCGGGAAGCCGTGGTTCTGGTGGTCCATCAGCAGGGTTTTGATCTCCAGGTCTTTCGGGCCGAAGGCATCCGGGAGATAGTGCTGCAGCGCATGGGCTTCGCGACCGGGCAGATGAATGCGCAGCGCCAGTCCGCTGTTCAGTTCGTTCATAAACTGACGGCAATGGCCGCACGGCGTGTAGTTCACCGTGATAGCGCGCAGGGAGGTTTCACCGCGCAGCCAGGCGTGGCTGATGGCGCTCTGCTCCGCATGGACGGTCTGCTGCATGGTGGCGCCGAGAAATTCCATGTTGCCGCCAAAGTACCAGCGGCCGCTGACGCCGCGGGCGATAGCCCCGACGTTAAAGTGGGAAAGGTCGGCGCGCGCGCAGGCGGCGGCCAGCGGCAGTAGCGCAAAGGCCAGCGCGTCTTCGTCCAGACCTGTCGCCTGTTGCAGCGTCGCCACCTGATCGGCTTCGAGCAGCGCCGGGAAGTGCGGGTCGGCGAGCATCGGGGCGATGGCCGCCTGCAGGTCTGCTGCCAGAGTCGTCAAAGCAGCTTGAAAACGTGAGTGCATAGCGTTGCCTCATAACAGTGTAATGGGAAACCAGTGTACGGGCGTCAAGGAGTTTCAAATGTGATTTACATCTCATTGCTAATGCAACTTTTCATCGTTGCATTGATAAATGTGATGTGAGTCACATTTTATCCCACTACCGCAAGGATCAGCGGGAATAAAAACGGCGCCATCAACGAAGTGATGATCCCGCACAGCACCAGCGCCAGCGAGCTGAACGCCCCTTCCTGATAGTCCAGTTCCGCACAGCGGGCGGTACCGAGGGCGTGCGAGGCGGTGCCCATCGACAGGCCGCGCGACGCTTTAGTGCGAATACGCATCAGGTTGAGCAGGGTATGGCCGAAAACCGCGCCAAGGATGCCGACAAAAATCACGCACACGGCGCTGATGGCCGGGATGCCGCCGATACTGCCGCTCACCGCCATGGCAATCGGCGTGGTCACCGATTTGGGCAGAACAGAGGCGGCGATCTGCGGTGTGGCGCCCATCAGCAGGGCCACGGTGGTGCCGGTGATCATCGCCACGCAGCTGCCGATAAAGCAGATGGTGATGATCGATTTCCAGCGCGCGCGGATCTGGTGCAGCTGTTCATACAGCGGGAAGGCCAGCGCGACCACCGCCGGCTGCAGCAGATCGTTCAGGATCTTGCTGCCGGCAAAATAACGCTCATAGGAGATCCCGGTCAGCAGCAGAAACGGGATTATCACTACCATCGCCACCAGCAGCGGGTTGAGTAGCGGGAACTTAAAGCGGGCCGCCAGTTTGCGGGCGAGAAAAAAGACGATCAGGGTTAGCGGTAGCGACCACCAGATTTCATGCATCATTTTTCTTTTCCTTTTGCCCAATCACTTTGCGTTCGCCATGCACCAGGTGAGAGCTCCAGCTCACCACCACAAACACCACCAGCGTGCTGATGGCGCAGGAGATGACGACCGGCCCCAGCTGGGCGCGCAGCAGATCCCAGTACTGCATCACGCCGACGCCGATGGGCACGAACAGCAGCGCCATATAGCGGATCAGGATATTGCAGCCGGGGTTGACCCACTGCGGCGGCATAATTTGCAGCGCCAGCAGCACGAAGAGGATCAGCATGCCGATGATGCTGCCGGGGATGGTGATGGGCAGCAGCCCGGCGATAAATATTCCGGCGTATAAGCAGGCGTAAATCAGGACGAAAGCCCGCAGGTAGTGCCAGATAATAGTCAGCGATTTACTCATGGTAATAACCCTTGATGAAGTGCATTCATCATACAATTAATCCCTAAAATGTGCTACCGATCACATCATGAATTCTATGCATAGCGCTGATAGCGTACGGGAACAATAGCCTCTCCCGGCAGGACCTGACAGCTCGCAGCTTTGGGTATATCGGGTCCCACGCTACCTTTTTGGAAGAGAAGCGGCAAATGAAGGCGGTATGAGACGCCGCAGACTCCTGTAAAGCATAGAGATTATCTCCTCGCTTTGCTGCATTCGCCGAATGGGGAATGGGGTACGGCAGGCGGGACGCATTGAGCACTTTCAACCAACGCCCGGAGGCGCTACCATAGCGCCTCTTTTTTTTCCGGGTAACGATATGCGTGTACTACTGGCGCCGATGGAAGGCGTGCTCGATTCGCTGGTGCGCGAGCTGCTGACCGAAGTGAACGATTACGATCTGTGCATCACCGAGTTTCTGCGGGTGGTGGATCAATTGCTGCCGGTTAAATCGTTCTACAGGCTGTGCCCGGAGCTGCATCATCAAAGCCGCACCCCGTCCGGTACCCGCGTGCGCGTCCAGCTGCTGGGGCAATATCCCGAGTGGCTGGCGGAAAACGCCGCCCGCGCGGTGGCGCTGGGCTCGTGGGGCGTCGATTTAAACTGCGGCTGTCCGTCTAAGCTGGTGAACGGCAGCGGCGGCGGGGCGACGCTGCTGAAAGATCCGGAGCTTATCTATCGCGGCGCGAAGGCGATGCGCGAGGCGGTGCCCGGGCATCTGCCGGTGACGGTGAAAGTTCGTCTCGGCTGGGACAGCGGCGAACGGCGCTTTGAAATCGCCGACGCGGTGCAGCAGGCGGGGGCCAGCGAGCTGGTGGTCCACGGCCGCACTAAAGAAGATGGCTACAAAGCGGAGCGCATCAACTGGCAGGCCATCGGCGAGATCCGCCGGCGCCTGACCATTCCGGTAGTCGCCAACGGCGAAATCTGGGACTGGCAAAGCGCTCAGGACTGTATGGCCGTCACCGGCTGCGATTCGGTGATGATTGGCCGCGGGGCGCTCAACGTACCGAACCTCAGCCGGGTGATCAAATACAACGAACCGCGCATGCCGTGGCCGCAGGTGGTTCAGCTGTTGCAAAAATATACCCGTCTGGAAAAGCAGGGCGATACCGGCCTGTATCATGTGGCGAGAATTAAACAGTGGCTGGGCTATTTACGCAAGGAATATACCGAGGCGCTGACGCTGTTTAATGAAATTCGCGCCCTGCAAACCTCTGCTGAAATAGCGGCGGCGATCGCCCGCTATTAAGCGCCATATTGTTATTCGCTTCACATATTATTACTTGCCTGTCTATTGATGATAGGCATGAGTGAAATAAAGTGATACTGTGCGGTCAATCAATTCAGGATTGCTACTGAACGCAGGCAAAACCTAAGCACTTCCGTCATTCGTGGCGGCAAGTGCTTAGGTTTTTTTTTGGCCAAAATTTAACGGTGGGTAAATGATGACGTAAAACAAGAGATTGTCATTCATCTTTTCTCTGGCACGGTCGCGGTTTTATTACCGAAGGAGGCCCCTTGCCATTCATTTTTTAAAAAAGAAAACAGGTAAATAAATAGCCTGGGGATCCCCTTTGTTTTTATTCAGTCACGGTGGAGATCACAATGTATAACAAAAAAATAAATCAGCTTTTTATCGGCGCGGCGCTGGCGGCGATGGCGCCCGTCGTGAACGCGGCGCAAACCCCGGTGTGGAACGGCAGCGTGCTGGGGTTTGAAGCCGGACAGCCAGGGCTGCTGGGCGATATGCTGGGCATTCGTCCAATCCTTGAAGAGAACGGCTTTCATTATAATCTCGGCTATCTTAACGAGATGGCCTACAACGCCGGCGGCGGTTATAACCACGATAAACATCTGGCCTATATTGACCAGGTGTCGTTGACCTTTACCCAGGATCTGGAGCGCTGGACCGGCATACCGGACGCCCGTCTCGAGGGCAACATCGTCAACCGCAACCACGATGATAACCTCACCACGAAACGGCTGCAGGATCCGCGGGTCAGCTTCAACGATCTGTCGCAGGAGAGCTGGGGCGGCGGGTCAATCACCCGTCTCGGCTGGCTGACCTTCGCCCGCAGCTTTGACGACCGTCGCCTGACCTGGCGCATCGGCATGATGAACAAGGTGCAAACCTTCGACCAGATCATTCCCTGCGATTTCCAGTTGCTGACCCAGTGCGGCGGCAAATCGGCCAACTCGCTGACCTGGAATAACTGGAACATCCACACCTGGGGCACCACCCTGGAGTACAAGCTGACGCCGACGGTGACCCTCAAAGGCGGGGTGATGGAGCAAAACCCGCAGGCCGCCTCGCGCAGCCATGCCTGGAGCTGGTCGACGAAGGGTAGCAAAGGCATTTTACTGCCGATGGAGATCGAAACCCGTCCGCTGATGAATGGCCTGCCGGGAGCCTATAACCTCGGCGTGGTCTGGACTAACGCGCCGCAAAGCGACCTTTACAGCGGCAAATCCGGCGGCGCCGGGGCGACGGACCCGCAGGGCTACGCCGAGCACGACAGCACCTGGTTTATGTACGCCGGCCTGAACCAGCAGATTACCCGCCACGCCGACGATCCGCTGCGGGGAATGAGCGTCTCGCTGAGCGGCAGCCTCAGCGACCAGCGCAGCAACTATATCCACTCAGCCGTCGCCGCCTCGATGCGCTACCGCGGGCTGTTTGACGCCCGTCCGGAGGACTGGATCGGCTTCGGCCTGACGTGGATCGACATGAGCAGCCACTACGCGCGCAATCAGCGCTATATGAACCAACTCAGCGGCGCCGCCGACTATAACGATCCGGCCTGGCAGCCGGTGGCCGGCCACTCGCTGAACGGCGAACTCTATTATCGCTTCCGCCCGGTCTCCTGGCTGGAGCTGCAGCCGGGCCTGCAGTACTGGCACCGTCCGGGCGGCGTTGCGCAGACCCAGGACGCGTGGGTGGTGGAGTGGAAAACCGTCGTGACCTTCTGATAGTCGCGATCTTAATCACGTTTTTTCACTTGTCAGGTTGAGCGCCTAGCAGAAGTTGTTACAGTGCTGGCGTTGGATTGCAACTGCTGCGGCAGGCAAAACCTGATTACCTGGCGTTTCGTCGGGGGTCAGGTTTTTTTGTTTCTGGGGTCAATATGCAAATCGCCAAAGTACTCAATAACAATGTGGTGGTGGTTCTTGACGAACACCAGCGCGAACAGGTGGTGATGGGGCGAGGGCTGGCCTTTCAGAAACGCCCGGGCGACGCGCTGGACGACAGCAAAATTGAAAAAGTCTTCGCCTTACAAAGCGATGAACTGGTCGGCCGCTTAGGTGAACTGCTCAGTCAGATTCCGTTAGAAGTGATGACCACCTGCGATCGCATTATCGACCTGGCGCGCGGGCGGTTGGGCAAGTTACAGGAAAGTTTGTACATCACGTTAACGGATCACTGTCACTTTGCTATCGAGCGGCAGAAAAAGGGCATCGCACTGCGTAACGTGCTGCTGTGGGAGATCAAGCGGCTCTATCCGAAGGAGTTCGCGCTGGGCCAGGAGGCAAGGGCCATTATTAGCAAACGGCTCGGCGTGGCGCTGGCGGAGGATGAAGCCGGATTTATCGCCCTCCATCTGGTGACGGCGCAGCTCAACAGCGAAATGCCGGAGGTCATGCACGTGACCCGGGTGATGCAGGAGATCCTGCAGCTGGTGAAGTATCAGCTGCAGCTGAACTACGACGAGGAGTCGCTGAGCTATCAGCGTTTCGTCACCCATCTGAAGTTTTTCGCTCAGCGGATGCTGACCCGCACGGTGGTGGAAGATGACGACGTCTCGCTGCACAGCGCGGTGAAAGACAACTACGCCAAAGCGTGGAAGTGCGCGGAAACGGTGGCGACGCATCTGCAAAAGCAGTATCAGCGGGCGCTGACCACCGAAGAAATTATGTTTCTTGCCATTCATATTGAACGGGTAAGAAAAGAGGGACGCTAAGTCCCCCGACAAAACTGGATTGTTACTGCATGATGCAGGCAAAACCTGAGCGCGACGCCTACCGGCGTGGTTCTCGGGTTTTTTTTATTTTTACTACTCAGTCGCCGGTTGTCTGCGGACAGCGGCAGTAAGGAAAAGAGCATGGAATATAAAGCACTCGCGCAGGATATTCTCCGCCGCGTCGGCGGCAAAGAGAACATTGTGAGTCTGGTTCACTGTGCGACACGTCTGCGTTTTAAGCTGAAAGATAACGGCAAAGCCGATGCCGAAGGGCTGAAGGCCAACCCGGGCGTCATTATGGTGGTGGAGAGCGGCGGCCAGTTTCAGGTGGTGATTGGCAACCACGTTCACGACGTCTGGCTGGCGGTGCGTCAGGAGGCAGGGTTAAGCGACGACAGCGAACCGGTGGCGGAAAGCGTTGAAAAAGGGTCGCTGCTGGGGCAGATCATCGATGTCGTGTCGGGAATTTTCACGCCGTTTATCGGCGTGCTGGCGGCCTCCGGTATCCTGAAAGGGATGCTGGCGCTGGCGGTCGTCTGCGGTTGGCTGACCCCGCAACAGGGAACCTATAAAATCTGGTTTGCCGCCAGCGACGCGCTGTTCTTTTTCTTCCCGCTGTTTCTCGGCTACACCGCCGGTAAAAAATTTGGCGGTAACCCGTTTGTCTCGATGGTGATCGGCGGGGCGTTAACCCACCCGCTGATGATTCAGGCCTTTGAGGCCAGCCAGGCGCCGGGCGCGGCGGTGGAGCACTTTCTCGGCATCCCGGTGACCTTTATTAATTACAGCTCATCGGTGATCCCGATTATTCTCGCCTCATGGGTCTGCTGCTGGCTGGAGCGCAAGAGCAACGCGCTGCTGCCGTCATCGATGAAAAACTTTTTTACGCCGGCGATTTGTCTCGCCGTTGTGGTTCCGCTGACGTTTCTGCTGATTGGCCCTCTGGCGACCTGGCTCAGTCATCTGTTGGCCCAGGGGTATCAGATTATCTACGCGGTGGCGCCGTGGCTGGCGGGAGCGGCGATGGGCGCGCTGTGGCAGGTTTGTGTGATCTTCGGCCTGCATTGGGGACTGATTCCGCTGATGATTAACAATCTGACGGTGCTTGGCCATGATTCCATGCTGCCCATGCTGCTGCCGGCCGTTATGGGGCAGGTCGGCGCGGTGCTGGGTATTTTCCTGAAAACCCGCGATGCCCGTCAGAAAGTGCTGGCCGGTTCTGCGTTTTCAGCGGGCATCTTCGGCATTACCGAGCCCGCTATCTATGGCTTAACATTGCCGCTGCGCCGGCCGTTTATCTTCGGCTGCGTGGCGGGCGCCATCGGCGGCGCTATTGTGGGTTTCAGTAACGCCAACGTCTATTCATTCGGCTTCGGGAACATCTTTACCGTGGCGCAAATGATCCCGCCCCAAGGGCTTGATAGCACCGTTTGGGGCGGCATAGTGGGCATCTTCGCGGCGTTGATTATCTCCTGTGGCTTAACTTTCTTCGCCGGCCTGCCGCGCGCCAGCGCCGCGCCGGGCGCCGTGGCGGTAGCGCCGGTCTCGGCAAACGACATTCTGGCGCCGATGAGCGGCAGCGTCATCGCCCTCGATCAGGTGCCGGACAGCACCTTCGCCAGCGGCCTGCTGGGGAATGGGGTCGCCATTATCCCGGCGGTGGGCAAAGTCATCGCCCCGTTCACGGGCGAAGTGGCCTCTCTGTTTCAGACCAAACACGCCATCGGCCTGCAGAGCGACAGCGGTATTGAGCTGCTGATCCACGTCGGCATCGACACGGTCAAACTCGACGGCGTGCCGTTTACCGCGCATGTGAAAGAGGGCGACAGAGTACAGGCCGGCGATCTGCTGATTGAGTTCGATCGTCAGGCGATTCTGGACGCCGGTTACGACCTGGCGACCCCGATTATTATCAGCAACAGCGAAGACTATCGTGAGATCGACACGGTGGCGCCCAGCGCCGTCGAAGCCGGTCAGCCGCTGTTGTCAGTCAGCCATTAATCACAGGAGAGAGAGATGAAAACATTCCCGGCAGATTTTTTATGGGGCGGCGCGACCGCGGCGAATCAGGTGGAAGGGGCTTACCTGGAAGATGGCAAAGGGTTATCCACCTCTGATGTGCAGCCGCACGGCGTCTTCGGCGAAGTGGTCGAGCGCGTACCCGGCGACAGCGGGATTAAGGATGTGGCGATCGATTTTTACCATCGTTACCCGGAAGATATTGCCCTGTTTGCCGAGATGGGCTTTAACTGCCTGCGGGTGTCCATCGCCTGGACCCGTATCTACCCCAACGGCGATGACGCCGAGCCGAACGAAGCCGGCCTTGCCTTCTACGACAAGTTGTTCGACGAGATGGCGAAGCACAACATCACCCCGCTGGTGACGCTGTCGCATTATGAAATGCCGTGGGCGCTGGTGAAAAACTACGGCGGTTGGGGTAGCCGGGAGGTGATTGGCTTCTTTGAGCGCTACGCCCGGACGGTGTTCAGCCGTTATAAAAACAGGGTCAAACTGTGGCTGACCTTTAACGAAATCAATATGTCGCTGCATGCCCCGATGACCGGCGTCGGCCTGCCGGCCGGCAGCAGCAAAGGCGAGGTGTATCAGGCCATTCACCACCAGCTGGTGGCCAGCGCCCTGGCGGTCAAAGCCTGTCACGAGCTGGTGCCCGAGGGCAAAATCGGCAATATGCTGCTCGGCGGGCTGATGTATCCCCTGAGCTGCAAACCGGAAGATGTGTTCGAGACGCTGCAGGAGAACCGCAGCTGGCAGTTCTTCGGCGACGTGCAGGCGCGCGGGGCGTACCCGGGCTATATGCAGCGCTTTTTCCGCGACAACGGCATCACGCTCGACATCACTGAGGCCGATCGCGACACGCTGAAAACCACCGTCGATTTTATCTCCTTCAGCTACTACATGACCGGGTGCGTCACCGCCGATGAGGCGCTGAACCAGCAGGCGCGCGGCAATATTCTCAGCATGGTGCCGAACCCGCACCTGGCGAGCTCGGAGTGGGGCTGGCAGATAGACCCCCTGGGCCTGCGTACGCTGCTGAACGTGCTGTGGGATCGCTATCAGAAGCCGCTGTTTATCGTGGAAAACGGTCTGGGCGCCAAAGATAAGGTGGAAGCCGACGGCAGCATTAACGATGACTACCGCATCAGCTACCTGAACGACCATCTGGTGCAGGCGCGGGAGGCCATTGACGATGGCGTTGAGCTGATGGGCTTTACCAGCTGGGGACCGATTGACCTGGTGAGCGCCTCGAAGGCGGAGCTGTCGAAGCGCTACGGCTTTATCTATGTCGACCGCCATGATGACGGCACCGGCACCCTGGCGCGCAGTAAGAAGAAGAGCTTTGACTGGTATAAAGAGGTGATTGCCAGCCGCGGCGCCAGCCTGAAAGCGTAATGCTTCTCCGCCCGGCCATCGTCGGGCGGGGGATTAAGCCGGTTTACGCGCGCGCAGTAAAAAGATCATCGGCCGCTCTTTCTCTTCCTCCAGGGCGGGCTGTTGAGCAATCTGTTCGGCGCCTGGCCCCCACTCATCCAGCTGCTCCAGCACAAAACCGGCGGCGATAAGCGCGTTTATCCAGCTCGAGAGTTTGCGGTGCTGTTTAATGACGCCCTCGGCAAACCAGTTGCTGACGCGCTCCCCCTCCTGCTGATAGTGGCTGACCGGCCAGCTCTTTTGCCCCTGTTCATTCACCTGCCATCCCTGCTGCAGCGGCGCGGTATAGATGGGATGTTCGGCAGAAAAGACCAGGATACCGCCAGGGACCAGCGCCTGCTGCAGGGTGGAGAAGAGCGGGGCGATGTCGGGTAAATAATGCAGGGCCAGCGAGCTGTAGATCAGATCGCAGCTGTTGGCGGGCAGCGTCAGGGTTTGCAGATCGGCGCAGCGGTAGTCAATCTCATCCCCGCGGGTCATTTCCCGTGCCTGCGCCAGCATACGCCGGGAGATATCAAAACCCATTATCTGGCTGGCTCCCTGCTGCTGCGCCCAGCGGCAAAACCAGCCGTAGCCGCAGCCGAGATCCACCACCCGCAAACCGGCCAGCGGCGGCAGCATTGCCTGTAGCGATGGCCACTCCGGTGCGCCATCCAGCCCTTTCACCGAACGATCGAGGGTTGCATAGCCGGCGAAGAAGTGCGGATCGTCATAAATATTCTGGCTCATATTCATCCCTTGAATTGATAAGTTTGTTTATTTTTAGCAAACTAATAATTTAGTCACACGCTTTACTAAACGCGTTTAATTCAATTAACTTATGATCACTCACCTGATTATATTATCTGACCTGTCTAATGAAATTGAGATTAAATAATAGCGCGCTGGCGGCCTTGCCCCTGGCCATCGCGCTGGTAGGCTGCGCGCCTTCCCATGAGGTTGCTCGTCCGCCGCAGCAGCAAATTCCGGCTTCCCACGTTGCCATGGATCTTCCCGCCGCCGTCAAAAACGGCTGGCCGCAGACCGACTGGTGGAAAGACTACCACGATGCCCAACTGGATAATTTGATTCAGCGCGCGCTCGCCAACGCACCGGATATGCAGATTGCCGAACAGCGCATCAGGCTTGCCGAAGCGCAGGCCAGAATGTCGCAGGCGAATCTTGGCCCGGAGATGGATTTCTCCGCTGACATCGAACGTCAACGCATGTCGGCCGAAGGTCTGATGGGGCCGTTCGCCACCGACACCGACGGCAATACCGGCCCGTGGTACACCAACGGTACCTTCGGCCTGACCGCCGGCTGGGATCTCGATCTGTGGGGCAAAAACCGTGCGCTGGTGAAAGCCCGCATCGGCGAGCTGAAAGCCCAGGTGGCCGAGCAGGCTCAGACCCGCGAGCTGCTCTCCGGCAGCGTGGCGCGCCTGTACTGGCAGTGGCAGACGGAAGCGGCGATCAAAGCGGTGCTGCAGCAGGTGAAAAACGAGCAAAATAATATCGTGACGGTCGACAAGGCCCTGTATCAGCGCGGGATCACCAACTCCGCCGAAGGGGCGGAAAACGATATTAACGTCAGCAAAACCGACCAGCAGCTAGCGGACGTGGCGGGCACGATGAAAGAGATTGAAGCGCGGCTGATGGCCCTGACCAACAGCCAGAGCCAGTCGCTAAACCTCAAACCCGCCAGCCTGCCGACGGTCAGCGCGCAGCTGCCGGACACCCTTGGCTATGAGCTGCTGGCGCGTCGCCCGGATCTGCAGGTCGCTCACTGGTATATTGAGGCGTCGCTGAGCGAGGTGGACGCGGCGAAGGCGGCGTTTTACCCGGACATCAATCTGATGGCGTTCCTGCAGCAGGATGCCCTGCACTTAAGCGATCTTTTCCGCCATTCGGCGCAGCAGATGGGCGTCACCGCCGGACTGACGCTGCCGATCTTCGACAGCGGTCGCCTCAATGCCAATCTGGATATCGCCAGCGCGCAGAACAGCCTGTCCATCGCCCAGTACAACAAAGCGGTGGTGGACGCCGTCAACCAGGTGGCGAAAACCGCCAGCCAGGTCGAGACGCTGATGGCCAAGAGCCAACAGCAGCAGCAGGTTGAAAAAGACGCCCAGCGGGTGGTGGACCTGGCGCAGGCCCGGATGGCGGCGGGGATCTTGCCCGGCTCCCGGGTCAGTATGGCGAAGCTCCCTGCGCTGCAGGAGCGTATCACCGCCTTGCGCCTGCACGGCCAGTGGATTGACGCCAGCATTCAGCTGACCTCGGCCCTCGGCGGCGGCTACCACCAGAGCGTGAAGTAACCGGCCCCCCGGCGCGTCAGCGGGCGCGCCGCTCAGTCTTTCTTCTTCCCTTCGCGCCGCCTGAACCACCAGTGGGCGGCCACGACCACCACCACCGCGAGGATCAGCCAGATCCAGTGCTTCAGATGGGCGTCGAGGTGGTGCAGCCACGGGCCAACCACCTCGCCGCCAAGATAGCCTATGGTGGTAAACAGCAGAGCCCACACCAGCGCCCCGGCAATATTCAGCGGCAGGAAAATGCGCGGCGGCAGGCGGCTGGCGCCGATCAGCAGGGGGCCGATCACCCGGAAGCCGTACATAAAGCGGGTACCGATGACAAACAGCCACGGCCGGTGCTGGATCATGCGCTGGGCTTTCCTGATCCGCGCCTTCTGGCTGGCGAAACGGCGCAGAATGCGCCCGCCGAAGCGGCGACCAAGCAGATAGAGCAACTGATCGCCAATCATCCCGCCGAGGGCGACAGCGATCACCACCAGGGGAAACTTCAGTAGTCCCTGATGCGCCGCGACGCCGCCCAGCAGGGTAATGGTCTCACCTTCCGCCATGCTGCCGACGATCAGCGCCGCGTAGCCATACTGGGAAATCAGGTGATTGATATCCATAAACAGCTTATCTCCTTACCTCATCACCTGTTAATCATACACCCTGCAGACCAAAACGCGTCGAACGCAGATTTTTTGTGCTGTACACAAAATAATCTACAGGGTGAATTATACTTGGATCAGTGCAGTACGAAGCCGTGACAAGGGGGACGCTATGAACCATGTCTGGGGGCTCTTCGCTCATCCCAATCGGGAGATGAGCGTGATAAAGAGCGAGAATGAAACCATTTCTCATCACTATACGCACCATGTGCTGCTGATGGCGGCGGTTCCGGTGGTTTGCGCCTTTATCGGCACCACGCAGCTGGGCTGGAACTTCGGTGACGGCACCATTATTAAACTGTCGATGTGGACCGGGCTGGCGCTGGCTGTCCTGTTTTATGCCGTGATGCTGGCCGGGGTGGCGATCATGGGGCGGGTTATCTGGTGGATGGCCAGGCAATATCCGCAGCAGCCTTCCCTGAAACGCTGCATGGTCTTTGCCGGCTATGTGGCCACGCCGCTGTTCCTGAGCGGGATTGTGGCGCTCTATCCGCTGGTCTGGCTGTGCGCGCTGATCGGTACCGTTGCCCTGTTCTATACCGGTTATCTGCTCTATCTCGGGATCCCGACCTTCCTGAGCATTAACCGGGAAGAGGGGCTCAGTTTCGCCAGCTCGACCCTGGCCATCGGGGTGCTGGTGCTGGAAGTACTGCTGGCGATCACCGTGGTGCTATGGGGGTATGGCTACCGACTGTTCTGATCGGACGAAACGGGTCAATATGCATTGCCGGCAAATATGTATTTTATGTCGGCAATGCAGCATTTCTTCACGATTCTTATTAGGCACAGGGCCTTACGGCGCGGTATGATGGCGTTTGCCAGCGAAGTTGCCCACTCAACCTCGCGGCGTACGTTCCATAACGTGCAAAAATACTTTTCAGAATGCCCATGATGCCGAAATTCCGAGTCTCTTTGCTCAGCCTGACCTTGCTGCTGGCTGTGCCTTTTGCGCCCCAGGCGTTAGCAAAAACCCCGACGGCGGTAACCGCCTCGCAGCCGGACATCGCTTCCGGCAGCGCCATGATCGTCGATCTGGCCACCAAAAAAATCATCTACGCCAGCCAGCCGGATCTGGTGCGCCCGATGGCGTCGATCACCAAGGTGATGACCGCCATGGTGGTTCTCGATGCCCATCTGCCGCTGGACGAAATGCTGACGGTGGATATCAGCCATACTCCGGAAATGAAGGGGATTTACTCCCGCGTGCGTCTCAACAGCCAGATCAGCCGCCGCGATATGCTGCTGCTGGCGCTGATGTCTTCCGAGAACCGCGCGGCCGCCAGCCTGGCGCATCACTATCCGGGCGGCTACGACGCCTTTATTCGCGCGATGAACGCCAAAGCGCAGGCGCTGGGTATGACCCATACCCGCTATGTGGAGCCCACCGGTCTGTCGGTGCATAACGTCTCCACCGCCCGCGATCTGACCAAACTGCTGATCGCCAGCGAGCAGTACCCGCTGATTGGCCAGCTGAGCACCACCAAAGAAGAGACCGCCACCTTTGCCCATCCGGCCTACAGCCTGCCGTTCCGCAACACTAACCATCTGGTGTATCGCGACAACTGGAACATCCAGCTGACCAAAACCGGCTTCACCAACGCTGCCGGCCACTGCCTGATTATGCGCACGGTGATTAACCAACGTCCGGTGGCGCTGGTGGTGATGGATGCCTTCGGCAAATATACCCACTTCGCCGACGCCAGCCGTTTGCGGACGTGGATCGAGACCGGGAAGGTGATGCCGGTCCCGGCTTCGGCGCTGAGCTATAAAAAGCAGCGCGAAGCGCAGATGGCGGAGGCGATGCTGAAAGGCGGCGCCCAGACCGCGCAGAACGATTAATCTGCATATACCCCGGATGACGGCGCATTGCGCCTTATCCGGGCTAAAGATGCATTTATATCAAAGGGTTATCAGGGCTTGTAGGCCCGGCAAGCGCAGCGCCGCCGGGCAATCACGCCGAGTGCCGCGTTTGTGCCGGATGGCGGCTGACGCCTTATCCGGCCTACGTTATTTGGCGCCGGGTTTGCCTTCTTCGCAGGCCCGGCAAGCGCAGCGCCGCCGGGCAATATACCCGACACCGTGCCGCGTTTGTGCCGGATGGCGGCTGACGCCTTATCCGGCCTACATTATTTGGCGCCGGGTTCCGCCCCTTCGCAGGCCCGGCAAGCACAGCGCCGCCGGGCAATCACATCGAGTGCCACGTTTGTGCCGGATGGCGGCTAACGCCTTATCCGGCCTACATTATTTGGCGCCGGGTTCGCCCCCTTAGTAGGCCCGGCAAGCGTAGCGCCGCCGGGCAATCACGCCGAGTGTCGCGTTTGTGCCGGATGGCGGCTAACGCCTTATCCGGCCTACGTTATTTGGCGCCGGGTTTGCCTTCTTCGCAGGCCCGGCAAGCGCAGCGCCGCCGGGCGATCGGGCTGGGAGGTTTATACCGCGAGCCGCGGGATGTGACGCCGAATATTACTCCGGCAGCGTCCAGTCGCCGTCACCCAGCGCGCGCTGCATAATCAACGTATCCCGCCAGTCGCCCATCTTATAGCCGACGCTGCGCAGCTGACCTGCCACGGTAAAACCGAACTTTTTATGGATCGCCAGCGAGCCGGCATTATTATGGCCATCGCCGATGATCGCCAGCATCTGCCGCCATGGGCCTTTCTCGCATTCGGCGATCAGCCGCGACAGCAGCGCGCTGCCGATGCCGCGCCCGCCCATTCCGGATTCCACGTAGATCGATTCTTCGAGGGTGTAGCGATAGGCCGGGCGCGGGCGATAGAAAGTGGCGTAGCAGTAGCCGACGATAGCCCCGCGCCACAGCGCTACCAGCCAGGGCAGCCCGTTATCGCGCACGGTCTGGATCCGTTTACGCATTTCGTCAACGGTGGGGGGGATCTCTTCGAAGGAGGCGCGGCCATTGAGCACGTGCCAGACATACAGCGCGGCGATGGCGTGGGCATCGTCGGGCAGCGCTTCACGAATTTCTAAATCACTGTCGAGTAACGGGGCCTCTGCAGGCATGGCGGCGCTCCTGAATCTGCCGGAGAGACATTCTCCGGCGTGCAGCGTAATACAGAAGCGCCAGGCTGAATAGTCCTGCCGCCGATTATTGCGGATCTGTCGGGGAGACTGGCGCCGGGGCCGCTTCACCCCAGTATTTCTGCTTGCTGGTTTTGCCGATCCCCGGGTTCATGCTGTTGGTCGGATCGTTCTGGCGATAGAACTGCTGCAGGCTCTCCGGCGCTTCATACAGATGACCCACGTTATGCTCCGCCGGGTACTGGGCGCCGCGGGCTTTCAGCAACGCCAACATCTGCTCCTTCAGCGCATGGGCGTCGACCCCTTTCTTGACGATGTAATCCTGATGGAATACATGGCACATAAAGTGGCCATAGTAGAGCTTATGCACCAGCTGGCTGTCGATTTCCGGCGGCAGATGTTCGAACCACTCGGTATCGTTGCGGCGCAGGGCGATATCCAGCGCCAGAATATCTTCCACCTCGTCAGCATGCACCGCCTGATAGCGGATCGCCGCGCCCGCGGCGGCAAAGCGATGGAGGAACGCTTTGCTGCCTTCCTCCGGCGTGCAGGCGAAGAACTCCCCCTCGGCCTGTTGGAAGTACGCCGTCAGCCAGCGCTGCGCTTCTTCGATGCCGTCGCCGGCCATCTTCAGCAGCAGATGGTGTTCATATTTGTCGCGCCAGGTTTTCATCCGCTCCGGTAAATGCGCCGGGAAGACGTGGCCGAGCTTCTGCATAAAGCGGTCGGTAAAGTGCGGCTTAAACAGCGACACTTTCTCCAGCATCGCGTCGGTGCGCCCCTTCATGGTGAAGAAGAACGGCATTTTGTCGGTGCCGAGCTTGTCGATCATCAGGAAGGTGTCTTTGCCATACTTCTCGGCGATATCGTAAATATCGCGGTGCATATATTCCCCGGCCACCGGCAGATGCTGGAACTCGGCGAGGATATGGCGGCGGATCTCGGTCAATACCTGCGGCTGATTGGTGCCAATGTAAAACACCTGCTGGCGCTTCTCCGCCGGGAAGGTATCGAGACGCGCGGCGAAAACCGCCAGTTTACCGGCGCAGCCGGAGGATTCGAACAGGCGGTCCGGGTCGGCGTTGTAGCGCGCCGGGGTGTCGGCATCGACATCGCGCACGCGGGTAACATAGTCGTGATCGTGGGCGTGGCGGCCGTCGTGCAGCACATCGCTATCGCTGATCCGCTCGTCGTCGAGTCGGCTGAGGATCTGCTCCGGCGTACTGCCGAGATCGATGCCCAGATGGTTGACCAGCTTTAGCTTACCGTCGGCGTCAATCTGCGCGAACAGCGACATCTCGGTATAGGCTGGCCCGCGCTGCACCAGGGAGCCGCCGGAATTGTTGCAGATCCCGCCGATCACCGACGCGCCGATGCACGATGAGCCGATCACCGAGTGCGGCTCGCGCCCCAGCGGTTTCAGCGCTTTTTCCAGTGAATAGAGAGTGGTGCCGGGCCAGGCCAGCACCTGCTCGCCTTTGTCCAGCAGATGCAGCTTATCCAGGCGCAGGGTGCTGATAATCACGATCTCGCGATCGTAATCATTGCCGTTGGGGGTAGAGCCTTCGGTCAGGCCGGTGTTGGCCGCCTGCATCAAAATGATTTTATCGGCGTCGACGCAGGCGTTGAGCACGCGCCAGAGTTCCAGCAGGGTGCCGGGAAAGACAACCGCCAGCGCTTCGCCCTGGCCGGAGCGGAAGCCTTTGCGGTAGCGCTGGGTTTTTGCCGGGTCGGTCAGCAGATGCGCAGGGCCAACCAGGCGCGCCAGGTCAGCCAGAAACGTTTTATGGGTGTTAGTGGGTGCAGATGACATGTTCCACTCCTTGTGGTGGTGCGCGAAATATCGAGGATAAGCATAGCGCTTTGTATGACAATTTGATGCATGAATGTTTCGCAAAAATCAGAGAAGAACCTTAGCATTCTGCGGGCGCGTTGTTTATATATATGGCAAACTGCGGTTTTTATTATGTTTTACCAAGTCCCCGTCTGAGAAAAAGCGAGATAACAATGAAATGGCTCTGCACTGTAGGCGTCGCCGTGAGTCTGGCGCTGCAACCCGCGCTGGCGGATGAACTGTTTGGTAACCACCCCCTGACCCCGCAGGCGCGGGATGCCTTTGTTACCGACCTGCTGAAAAAAATGACCGTGGACGAGAAAATCGGCCAGCTGCGTCTGATAAGCGTCGGCCCGGATAACCCGAAAGAAGCGATCCGCGAGATGATCAAAGCAGGCCAGGTGGGAGCGATTTTTAACACCGTCACCCGTCCGGATATCCGCGTTATGCAGGATCAGGTGATGCAGCTTAGCCGCCTGAAGATCCCGCTGTTCTTTGCCTACGATGTGCTGCACGGCCAGCGCACTGTCTTCCCGATAAGCCTCGGTCTGGCCTCGTCGTTTAACCTCGACGCGGTGAAAACCGTGGGCCGCGTGTCAGCTTATGAAGCCGCCGATGATGGGCTGAACATGACCTGGGCGCCGATGGTCGACGTCTCCCGCGACCCGCGCTGGGGACGCGCTTCCGAAGGCTTCGGGGAAGACACGTATCTGACCACGATGATGGGCCAGGCGATGGTGGAGTCGATGCAGGGCAAGAGCCCGGCTGACCGCTATTCGGTGATGACCAGCGTCAAGCACTTCGCCGCCTACGGCGCGGTGGAGGGCGGGAAAGAGTACAACACGGTCGACATGAGCCCGCAGCGTCTGTTCAACGACTATATGCCGCCGTATAAAGCCGGACTCGATGCCGGCAGCGGCGCGGTGATGGTGGCCCTGAATTCGCTGAACGGCACCCCGGCGACCGCCGATTCCTGGCTGCTGAAAGATGTCCTGCGCGACCAGTGGGGCTTTAAAGGCATCACGGTTTCCGACCACGGCGCCATCAAAGAGCTGATCAAGCATGGCGTGGCCTCCGACCCGGAAGACGCGGTGCGCGTGGCGCTGAAGTCCGGCATCAACATGAGCATGAGCGACGAGTATTACAGCAAATACCTGCCGGGGCTGGTGAAATCCGGCAAGGTGACCATGGCTGAGCTGGATGACGCCACCCGTCACGTGCTCAACGTCAAATATGACATGGGGCTGTTCAACGATCCGTACAGCCACCTGGGACCAAAAGATTCTGACCCGCAGGACACCAACGCGGAAAGCCGTCTGCATCGTAAAGAGGCGCGCGAAGTGGCCCGCGAGAGCCTGGTGCTGCTGAAAAACCGTCTCGATACGCTGCCGCTGAAAAAATCCGGCACTATCGCGGTGGTGGGCGCGCTGGCGGACAGCAAACGCGACATGATGGGCAGCTGGTCGGCGGCGGGCGTGGCCGATCAGTCGGTGACCGTCCTGACCGGCATCAAAGAAGCGCTGGGCGATAACGGCAAAGTGATTTACGCCAAAGGGGCGAACGTTACCGACGACAAAGGCATTGTTGATTTCCTCAATCTGTATGAGAAAGCAGTGCAGGTTGACCCGCGCTCGCCGCAGGAAATGATCGACGAAGCCGTCGCGGCGGCGAAGCAAGCCGACGTGGTGGTCGCCGTAGTGGGCGAGGCGCAGGGGATGGCCCATGAGGCCTCCAGCCGGACCGACATCACCCTGCCGCAGAGCCAGCGCAATCTGATTGCCGCCCTCAAAGCCACCGGCAAACCGCTGGTGCTGGTGCTGATGAACGGCCGTCCGCTGGCGCTGGTGAAAGAGGATCAGCAAGCCGATGCGCTGCTGGAGACCTGGTTTGCCGGCACCGAAGGCGGGCATGCCATCGCCGACGTGCTGTTTGGCGACTATAACCCGTCGGGCAAGCTGCCGATGTCCTTCCCGCGCTCGGTGGGGCAGATCCCAACCTACTACAGCCATCTGAATACCGGTCGGCCGTATAATCCGGAGAAGCCGAACAAGTACACCTCGCGTTACTTCGATGAGGCCAACGGCCCGCTGTACCCGTTTGGCTACGGCCTGAGCTACACCACCTTTAGCGTCTCCGATGTCACCATGTCGTCGGCCACCCTGCCGCGCGACGGCAGCGTGACCGCCAGCGTGCAGGTGACCAACACCGGCAAACGCGAAGGGGCGACGGTCATTCAGCTGTATCTGCAGGACGTCACCGCCTCCATGAGCCGGCCGGTGAAAATGCTGCGCGGCTTTAAAAAGGTCACCCTCAAGCCGGGTGAAACGCAAACCGTCAGCTTCCCGATCGACGTCGACGGGCTGAAGTTCTGGAACCAGCAGATGAAATACGTCGCTGAGCCGGGCAAATTCAATGTCTTTATCGGCGTGGACTCCGCCCGCGTGAAGCAGAGCGAGTTTGAGCTGTTGTAAGGCAGAGCCCTTAAGCCCAACGTCACACGTTAAAGGCCGATTAATCGGCCTTTTCTTTTTCGTATCGCTGGCAAATGGACTACGCTTTTCTCTTAAGCTTCTGTAAGCGAAGCGCAAAAGAACTGAGGGAAGCGGGATGAAGATGGCGACGAAATGGTCCGGCGCGCTGGCGCTGGCCGCCCTGATAAGTGTGCCGCTGCAGGCGGCGGAGCCGGTGAAGGTCGGCTCGAAAATTGATACCGAAGGGGCGCTGCTGGGCAATATGATCCAGCAGGTGCTGGAAAACCACGGCGTCAAAACGATTAATAAAATCCAGCTCGGTACCACGCCGGTGGTGCGCGGGGCGATTGTCGCCGGCGAGCTGGATATCTACCCGGAGTATACCGGCAATGGCGCTTTCTTCTTTAAAGATGAAAATGACCCGGCATGGAAGAATGCCCGGCAGGGCTATGAGAAGGTGAAACGCCTGGATCAGGAGAAACATCAGCTGGTATGGCTCACCCCGGCGCCGGCTAACAACACCTGGACCATCGCCGTGCGCCAGGAGCTGGCGGAGAAAAATCATCTGACCTCGCTGGCCGACCTCAGCCGCTATCTGCAGCAGGGCGGCGAATTTAAGCTGGCGGCTTCGGCGGAGTTTATTGAACGCCCGGACGCGCTGCCGGCGTTTGAAAAAGCGTATGACTTCAAACTCAACCAGAACCAGCTGCTGTCGCTGGCCGGAGGCGATACGGCGGTGACCATCAAAGCGGCGGCGCAGCAGACCTCCGGCGTCAACGCGGCGATGGCCTACGGCACCGACGGCCCGGTGGCGGCTCTGGGGTTACAGACGCTGAGCGACCCGCAGGGCGTGCAGCCGATTTACGCCCCGACGCCGGTGGTGCGCGAGGCGGTGCTTAAAGCCTACCCGCAGATCGCCGACTGGCTGAAGCCGGTCTTCGCCAGCCTCGATGAAAAGACCCTGCAGCAGCTCAACGCCCGCATCGCGGTGGAAGGCCAGGATGCGAAGCGCGTGGCGGCAGATTATCTGCAGCAGAAAGGCCTGCTGAAGTAAGCCACCGGTGACCATTCGCTGTACTCACCGCGTCGGCCTGCTGCTGACAGGCCTGCTGCTGGTTACGCTGGCGCTGCCGTTTATCGCTTACGCGCCGAATCGCTTACTCTCCGGGGAAGGGCGCGGGCTGTGGCAGGTGATGCCCTGGCTCGCCGGCGTTCAGCTGGCGGCAGCCCTCGCCGGGATCCTGCTCTGCTGGCTGCCGGGCAGGGTTGCGCCGCTTCTCCATCTGCTGCTGGCCGAACTGCTCTTCCCGCTGCTTATCTGGGGCAGCGGCCAGGCGGCGATTGAGCTCTCCCGGCACGGCTCGCCGCTGGCGCGCACCTCGCCCGGCAGCGGTTTGTGGCTGTCGCTGGCGCTCTGCCTGCTGCTGGCCAGCGAGGCCATTCGTCATCTTACCGCCCGGCCGCTGTGGCGCTGGCTGCTCAATGCGCAAGTCTGGCTTCTGCCCATCATCCTGCTCGCCGCCGGGGCGCTCGATCAGCTCTCGCTGCTGAAGGAGTATGCCAACCGCCAGGAGGTGTTTGACGACGCCCTGCGCCAGCATCTGCTTCTGCTGTTTGGCACCCTGCTGCCGGGCCTGATCATTGGCCTGCCGCTGGGGGTATGGCTCTGGCGGCGTCCGCGCTGGCAGGCGCCGGCCTTCACCGTGCTCAATGTGATCCAGACTATCCCGTCGGTGGCGCTGTTCGGCCTGCTGATTGCCCCGCTTGCCGGTCTGGCGCGCTATTTCCCGGCGCTGGGCGAGCTGGGCGTCTCCGGGACCGGCGTGGCGCCGGCCCTGATCGCCCTGACGTTGTATGCGCTGCTGCCGCTGGTGCGAGGGGTGGTGACCGGCCTGCAGCAGGTGCCGCGGGATGCGCTGGAGAGCGCGACGGCGATGGGCATGAGCGCCGGACAGCGCTTTCGTCAGGTACAGCTCCCGCTGGCGATGCCGGTGCTGTTGCGCAGCCTGCGGGTGGTCAGCGTGCAAACCGTCGGCATGGCGGTGGTGGCGGCGCTGATCGGCGCCGGCGGCTTTGGCGCGCTGGTGTTCCAGGGGCTGCTGAGCAGCGCGCTGGATCTGGTACTGCTCGGGGTCGTGCCGACCATTGCCCTGGCGGTGGTCGTGGATGCCCTGTTCGCCCTGTGGGGCGCCTGGCTGAAAGGAGAGGCCAATGATTGAATTTGAAGGGGTCAGCAAAGCGTTTGCCGGCCACCCGGCGGTGAAGGACCTGACCCTGCAGCTGCGCGAAGGCGCTTTCTCGGTGCTGGTGGGAACCTCCGGCTCGGGCAAGTCGACGACGCTGAAAATGATCAACCGCCTGCTGGAGCCGGACCGGGGCATGATTCGCTTTGCCGGCGAAGACATCCGCCAGCAGCCGCTCCTGACCCTGCGGCGGCGGATGGGCTATGCCATCCAGTCCATCGGCCTGTTTCCCCACTGGACGGTGGCGCAGAATATCGCCACCGTGCCGCAGTTGCAAAAATGGCCGCGGGGGAGGATCGCCGACCGGGTCGACGAGCTGATGGCGCTGCTGGGGCTGGAGGCAACGCTGCGCGACCGCTACCCTCATCAGCTCTCCGGCGGCCAGCAGCAGCGGGTCGGGGTGGCGCGGGCGCTGGCGGCAGACCCGGAGGTACTGCTGATGGATGAGCCCTTCGGCGCCCTCGACCCGGTGACCCGTGAGGCGCTGCAGCAGGAGATGCTGCGCATCCATCGCCTGCTGGGGCGGACGATTGTCCTGGTGACCCATGATATTGACGAAGCGCTGCGTCTCGCGGACCACCTGGTGCTGATGGACGGCGGCGAGGTGGTCCAGCAGGGGGCGCCGCTTGAGATGCTCATGCGGCCAGAGAATCGCTTTGTGCAAACCTTTTTTGGCCGCAGCGAGCTGGGCGTGCGCCTGCTGTCGCTGCGCGAGGTGCGGGACTATCTGCGTCCCGACGAGCGGCTGGCGGGCGAGGGGCTGACCGTCACCATGACCCTGCGGGAAGCGCTGTCGCAGTTTGTCGCCCGGCGCTGCGAAGCGCTGCCGGTGGTGGATGCCGAGGGGCAACCCTGCGGCACGCTGCATTTTGCCGATCTGCTGCGCCAGGAGGCGAGTCTTGAAGGCGCTTCGTGAGCCGCTGTGGTGGCTTAGCGCGCTGTTTATCGGCCTGCTGGCGGGGCTGCCCTACAGCGCGCCGCTGTTCAGCCGGCTGTTTCCGGAACTGCCGCGGCCGGTCTACCAGCAGGAGAGCTTCTGGGCGCTCACTGTCGATCACGGCTGGCTGGTGGCGGCGTCCAGCCTCGCGGCGACCGCTGTCGGGCTGGGGGCAGGGGTGGCTGTCACCCGGCCCGCGGGCAGCGCGTTTCGTCCGCTGGTGGAGACCATCGCCGCTATCGGGCAGACCTTTCCGCCGGTGGCGGTGCTGGCGATGGCGGTGCCGGTGCTGGGCTTTGGCTGGCTGCCGGCGCTGATCGCCCTCGCGCTGTATGGCATACTGCCGGTGCTGCAAGGGACTCTGGCCGGTCTGGGGTCGATACCGTCGGGCGTGTCAGAAGTGGCAGAAGGGATGGGCATGACCGGCTGGCAGCGTCTGTGCAAGGTGGAGCTGCCGCTGGCGGCCCCGGTGATCCTGGCGGGGATCCGCACCTCGGTCATCGTCAATATTGGTACCGCGACGATAGCCTCGACGGTGGGGGCCAATACGCTTGGGACGCCGATCATCATCGGCCTGAGCGGGTTTAATACCGCCTATATCGTGCAGGGGGCGCTGCTGGTGGCGCTGGCGGCGATTATTGTCGACCGCGCATTTGAGCGCCTGGCCCGCTGGCTCAGCCGACACCGCCACGTACAATAAAGGAATAGCCGGCCAGCATCACGCCGCTGATCCCGCCGATGGCCATAAGTAAGAAGAGAGTGACGACCGCGATTTTCGCTGGCTTCATAATAGGCTCCTGATGTTAACAGGGGGATTATACGGTGAAGCACAGGTGTTAATGAAACATTAATTGCGGTTTAGCGCGCCGCGCCGGGCTTTTTGCCGCTTTCGCTGCGTCACGCGCCGCAAAAAAGTGTGATCCTACCCGTCATTTTTCATTTTTATGCAGGGCTTCAAAGAAAGTCTCCGCCAGGCAGTGTAAGGTACGCGCTTTCAGGAATGTGTGGTTTGCGGGTATGTACGAGTTTGATCTGGTGTTGCTGCTGCTTCAGCAGATGTGCGTATTTTTGGTCATCGCGTGGTTGATGAGCAAAACCCGACTGTTTATCCCCCTGATGCAAGTCACCGTTCGCCTGCCGCACAAGCTGCTGTGCTACGTCACCTTCTCCATTTTCTGCATTATGGGTACCTATTTTGGTCTGCATATCGAAGACTCTATCGCCAACACCCGCGCCATCGGCGCCGTGATGGGCGGTCTGCTCGGCGGCCCGGTGGTCGGCGGGCTGGTGGGGCTGACCGGCGGCCTGCACCGCTACTCGCTGGGGGGGATGACCGCCTTAAGCTGCATGGTCTCCACCATCGTCGAGGGGCTGCTGGGCGGTCTGGTGCACAGCGTGCTGGTCAAGCGCGGCCGGCCGGACAAAGTCTTTAGCCCGCTGACCGCCGGGGCGATCACCTTCGTGGCCGAGCTGGTGCAGATGATGATTATTCTGCTGATCGCCCGCCCGTTCCAGGACGCCCTGCATCTGGTGCAGAGCATTGCCGCGCCGATGATGGTGACCAATACCGTCGGCGCGGCGCTGTTTATGCGCATTCTGCTGGACAAGCGGGCGATGTTCGAGAAGTACACCTCCGCCTTTTCCGCCACGGCGCTGAAGGTGGCGGCGTCCACCGAGGGGATCCTGCGTCAGGGGTTCAACGAAGAGAACAGCATGAAGGTGGCCCAGGTGCTGATCCAGGAGCTGGATATCGGCGCGGTGGCGATCACCGACCGCGACAAGCTGCTGGCGTTTACCGGCATCGGCGACGACCATCACCTGCCGGGCAAACCTATCTCCTCCTCGTATACGCAACGGGCGATTGAGACTGGCGAGGTGGTGTATGCCGACGGCAACGAGGTGCCCTACCGCTGCTCAATTCATCCGCACTGTAAGCTGGGGTCGACGCTGGTGATCCCCTTGCGCGGCGAGAACCAGCGGGTGATCGGCACCATCAAACTGTATGAGGCGAAAAACCGCCTGTTCAGTTCGATCAACCGCACCCTGGGGGAGGGGATTGCCCAGCTGCTGTCGGCGCAGATCCTCGCCGGGCAGTACGAGCGGCAGAAGGCGCTGCTGACGCAATCCGAAATCAAGCTTCTGCATGCCCAGGTCAACCCGCACTTCCTGTTTAACGCGCTTAACACCCTGAAGGCGGTGATCCGTCGCGACAGCGAGCAGGCCGGCCAGCTGGTGCAGTATCTGTCGACCTTCTTTCGCAAGAACCTGAAGCGGCCGACAGAAATCGTCACCCTCGCCGATGAGATCGAGCATGTTAACGCCTACCTGCAGATTGAGAAGGCCCGCTTTCAGGCTAACCTGCAGATCCAGATGGCGGTGCCGGAAGGGCTGGCGCATCACCAGCTGCCGGCCTTTACCCTGCAGCCGATCGTGGAGAACGCCATTAAGCATGGCACATCGCAACATCTTGGCGTCGGCGAAATTACCATTCGCGCCAGCCAGGACGATCGCTGGCTGCAGCTGGATATCGAAGATAACGCCGGGCTGTACCGGGCCAACCCTCAGGCCAGCGGGCTGGGGATGAATCTGGTGGACAGGCGGCTTCGGGCGCGTTTTGGCGCCGACTGCGGCATCAGCGTAACCTGCGAACCGGAGCGCTTTACCCGTGTCACCCTACGTTTGCCCCTGGAGGAGAATGCATGCTGAGAGTATTGATCGTCGATGATGAGCCGCTGGCGCGGGAAAACCTGCGTATTTTGCTGGAGACTCAGCGCGATATCGAGATCGTCGGCGAATGCGGCAACGCGGTGGAGGCGATTGGCGCGGTCCATAAGCTGCGTCCCGACGTGTTGTTTCTCGACATCCAGATGCCGCGCATCAGCGGCCTGGAGATGGTCGGGATGCTCGACCCGGAGCACCGCCCCTATATCGTGTTTCTCACCGCCTTTGATGAATACGCGGTGAAAGCCTTTGAGGAGCACGCCTTTGACTATCTGCTCAAGCCGATTGAAGCTGCCCGGCTGGAGAAAACCCTCGCCCGTCTGCGCCAGGAGCGTAATCTGCAGGATGTGTCGCTGCTGGATGACGCCCGGCAGACGCTGAAATACATACCCTGTACCGGCCACAGCCGTATCTGGCTGCTGCAGATGGAGGATGTGGCCTTTGTCAGCAGCCGGATGAGCGGGATCTACGTGACCGACCGCGAGGGCAAGGAGGGGTTTACCGAGCTGACCCTGCGCACCCTTGAGAGCCGCACGCCGCTGCTGCGCTGTCATCGCCAGTATCTGGTGAATATGGCGCACCTGAAGGAGATTCGCCTGGAGGAGAATGGTCAGGCGGAGCTGCTGATGCGCGCCGGGCAAACGGTGCCGGTGAGCCGGCGCTATTTAAAAAGCCTGAAAGAGGCGATTGGCCTGTAAAGCTGCTACACTGCGCCCCATTGCATCATCGACAGTAAAAGGCACTCATGCTCAGTAATGATATTCTTCGTAGCCTGCGCTACACCCTGAAAGTCAATAATAACGATATGGTGCGCATTCTTGCGCTATCCGACATGGAATCCACCTCCGCCAGCTTTGACACCTGGACGACGAAAGAGGATGAAGAGGGTTTTGTCCGCTGCCCGGACATTATCCTGTCGGGTTTCCTCAACGGCCTTATCTATGACAAGCGCGGTAAAGACGATTCGGCGCCGGAGCTGGCGCTGGAGCGCCGGGTGAATAACAATACGGTGCTGAAAAAGCTGCGGATCGCCTTCTCGCTGAAAACGGATGATATTGTGGCGATCATGAGCGAGCAGAAATACCGCGTCTCGGTGCCGGAAGTGACCGCCATGATGCGGTCGCCTGACCACAAAAACTACCGCGAGTGCGGCGACCAGTTTCTGCGCAATTTCCTGCGCGGCCTGACCCAGCGGGTGCATAACCCGAAGGCGTGATGGTTAGCCAGGGGGCGGCTTCGCCTTACCCGGCCTACAAAACCCGTCGGCCCGTGCAAGGGTAGCGCCGCCGGGCAAAAAAAAGCCGGAGATATTCTCCGGCTTTTTTATTATTTCACCTGCTGACCGGGCTTCGCGCCGTCGTCAGGGCTTAACAGGAAGATATCCTTCCCGCCAGGGCCGGCGGCCATCACCATCCCTTCCGAGATGCCGAAGCGCATTTTGCGCGGCGCCAGGTTGGCGACCATCACCGTCAGGCGGCCAATCAGCGGCTGCGGATCCGGATAAGCGGAGCGGATGCCGGAGAAGACGTTACGCTTCTCGCCGCCAAGATCCAGCGTCAGGCGCAGCAGCTTGTCGGAGCCCTCGACGAATTCCGCGTTTTCAATCAGCGCCACGCGCAGGTCGACTTTGGCGAAATCGTCAAAGGTGATGGTTTCCTGAATCGGATCCTCCGCCAGCGGGCCGCTGACCGGCGCCGCGGTGGCTTTCACCTCTTCTTTAGAGGCTTCCACCAGGGCTTCCACCTGCTTCATCTCGATGCGGTTGTACAGCGCCTTAAACGGATTGACCTTATGCGCCAGCAGCGGCTGCTGGATGGCGTCCCAGCTCAGCTCGCTGTTGAGGAACGCTTCCGCGCGCGCGGCCAGCTGCGGCAGGACCGGCTTCAGCCAGGTCATCAGCACGCGGAACATATTCAGGCCCATGGTGCAGATGGCCTGCAGGTCGGCGTCGCGGCCTTCCTGTTTCGCCACCACCCACGGCGCCTGCTCATCGACATAGCGGTTGGCCACGTCGGCGAGGGCCATGATTTCGCGGATGGCCTTACCGAACTCGCGGCTGTCCCACGCTTCGCCGATGCTTTCCGCCGCGTCGGTGAAGGTTTTGTACAGCGCCGGGTCGGCCAGCTCAGCGGCCAGCACGCCGTCAAAACGCTTGCTGATAAAGCCGGCGTTGCGCGAGGCGAGGTTAACCACCTTGTTGACGATGTCGGCGTTAACGCGCTGGATAAAGTCTTCCAGGTTGAGGTCGATATCATCGATGCGCGAAGAGAGCTTGGCGGTGTAGTAGTAGCGCAGGCTGTCGGCATCAAAGTGCTTCAGCCAGGTGCTGGCCTTAATGAAGGTGCCGCGCGACTTAGACATCTTCGCGCCGTTGACCGTCACGTAGCCATGCACGAACAGGTTGGTCGGTTTACGGAACTGGCTGCCTTCCAGCATCGCCGGCCAGAACAGGCTGTGGAAGTAGACGATGTCCTTGCCGATAAAGTGATACAGCTCGGCCGTGGAGTCTTTCTTCCAGTATTCGTCGAAGCTGGTGGTGTCGCCGCGCTTGTCGCACAGGTTCTTGAAAGAGCCCATGTAGCCGATCGGCGCGTCCAGCCAGACGTAGAAATATTTGCCCGGCGCGTTCGGAATTTCGAAGCCGAAGTACGGCGCATCGCGGGAGATGTCCCACTGCTGCAGGCCGGATTCGAACCACTCCTGCATTTTGTTCGCCACCTGCTCCTGCAGCGCGCCGCTGCGGGTCCACGCCTGCAGCATTTCGCTGAACGACGGCAGGTCGAAGAAGAAGTGTTCGGAGTCACGCATCACCGGCGTGGCGCCGGAGACCACCGATTTCGGGTCGATCAGTTCGGTGGGGCTGTAGGTCGCGCCGCACACTTCGCAGTTATCGCCGTACTGGTCCGGAGATTTACACTTCGGACAGGTGCCTTTCACAAAGCGGTCCGGCAGGAACATGCCTTTTTCCGGATCGTAGAGCTGAGAGATGGTGCGGTTTTTGATAAAACCGTTCTCTTTCAGACGGGTGTAGATAAGCTCCGACAGCTCGCGGTTCTCGTCGCTGTGCGTCGAGTGATAGTTATCATAGCTGATGTCGAAGCCGGCAAAATCGGTCTGATGCTCCTGACTCATCTCGCCAATCATCTGCTCCGGAGTGATACCGAGCTGTTGCGCCTTGAGCATGATCGGCGTGCCGTGGGCGTCGTCGGCGCAGATGAAGTTGACTTCGTGGCCGCGCATTCGCTGGTAACGGACCCAGACATCAGCCTGGATGTGCTCCAGCATGTGGCCGAGGTGGATGGAGCCGTTGGCGTACGGCAGGGCGCACGTTACCAGAATTTTCTTCGCGACTTGAGTCATAGTGAGCATTACATCTTCTGTTGTAAAAAGGGCTTCCGATATTACCAAAAGGGCTGTGGGTGCGCCATAAATGGCTGCCCATATATGGATAATCCTTTCCTGTGATAAACTCTGTGATTACTGAAAGCATCTCAAAACAACAAAGGAGTCGGGATGAATTCGCAATCCCAGGCCAAATCCCCCGAGCGCCTCCGCGCGATGGTCGCCGGGACGCTGGCCAATTTCCAGCACCCAACCCTGAAGCATAATCTCACCACCCTCAAGGCGCTGCACCATGTCGCCTGGCTGGACGATACCGTTCATATCGAGCTACAAATGCCGTTCGTCTGGAGCAGCGCCTTCGAAGCGCTCAAAGAGCAGTGCAGCGCCGAGCTGTTGCGCATCACTGGCGCGAAGGCCATCGACTGGAAGCTGACCCACAGCATCGCGACCCTCAAGCGCGTGAAAAACCAGCCCGGCATCAACGGCGTGAAGAACATTATCGCCATCAGCTCCGGGAAAGGCGGCGTCGGTAAATCTTCTACTGCCGTAAACCTGGCGCTGGCACTCGCCGCGGAAGGGGCGAAGGTGGGCATTCTGGATGCCGATATCTACGGCCCGTCGATTCCGACCATGCTTGGCGCGGAAGACAGCCGCCCGACCTCGCCGGACGGTACCCATATGGCGCCGATCATGAAGTTCGGTCTGGCCACCAACTCCATCGGCTACCTGGTGACCGACGACAACGCCATGGTGTGGCGCGGGCCGATGGCCAGCAAGGCGCTGATGCAGATGCTGCAGGAGACCCTGTGGCCGGATCTCGACTACCTGGTGCTGGATATGCCGCCGGGCACTGGCGACATCCAGCTGACGCTGGCGCAGAACATTCCGGTCACCGGCGCGGTGGTAGTCACCACGCCGCAGGATATCGCGCTGATCGACGCCAAAAAAGGCATCGTGATGTTCGAAAAAGTGGAAGTGCCGGTGCTGGGGATCGTGGAAAACATGAGCATGCATATCTGCAGCAACTGCGGGCACCATGAGCCGATCTTCGGCACCGGCGGCGCACAAAAACTGGCCGAGAAATACCACACCCAGCTGCTGGGCCAGCTGCCGCTGCATATTACGCTGCGGGAAGATCTGGATAACGGCACGCCGACGGTGGTGGCGCGTCCGGAAAGCGAATTTACCGACATCTACCGCCAGCTGGCGGGTCGGGTGGCGGCCCAGATGTACTGGCAGGGAGAAGTGATCCCGGGTGAGATTGCCTTCCGCGCCGTTTAAGGCCGCGGCGAGCGCATCAGCCAGTATCCGCCCTCGGGCGAGGCGCCCTGTGCTTCGATGGTCCAGCCGTGACGCTGGTAGAAGCGCAGGGCGTTTTTATTTTCCATCAGGCACTTCAGCGTCCCGCTGGCGGTAAAGGTCCGTTCGACCTGCGCCAGCAGCGCGCTGCCGATATGTTTGCCCTGCCAGTCCGGGTCGACGAACAGATGGTGAAGAAAGTTATCGGCGATCCATACGGCGGCAAAGCCCACCGGCAGGCCGTCGTATTCCGCGACCCACAGCTGTTCATCCGCGGTGGCGGCATCGAAATCTTCCAGCCGCCACGTCGTGGAGGGAAGCCAGGTCCACGACACACTGCGCGCCCGCAGAAAGAGCTGGCGCAGCGCCGGAGAGTCCGCTGGTTCGCCGGGGCGGATGCGGAGTGTAAGCGGATCAGCGATGATAGAAGATCTCGCCATCGTACACCTTGAGGATTTTGCCTTCGGTGTCGGTGATCAGCACGTAGTTACCGCCCATATAGGTCCAGTGGCTGCCGGCGTCCGGCGCGGGCAGATTACGCTGCTGCCACCCTTTGATGTTGTATTCGGGGGTGAGGTACATCGCCGGAACGGTGTCGCCAATGTGGAACTGGGTGAAGTCGGCGGTGAACTCTTTCAGCGCATACTGATCGATCCCCGCGGCAGAAGCCGTCCAGCTGGCGCCGGCGGTGGCAAGGAGTACGCCCAGAAGCATCATTTTTGTTTTACGCATAGTTTCCTCAATATTACCTGGACTCAAAATAGCAGCCTCGTATCATTCCTGATGCGTTGCTGAAATGGCAAGCACTGGATTTTTAAAAAGTGTAAGCAAAACACGGCGCAAGTCCTGCGCCGCTTGCGTTGCAGCGACGGTGATGCCTATTTTGGGAGCAATCTGAAGCAGGGGAGAATCGGCATGTTCAGGCTGGAAGATCTGACCTTATTTGTCCGCGCCGCGGCACTGGGCAGTTTTAGCGACGCCGCGCGCGAGGCGGGGCAGCAACCGGCGCAGGTGAGCGCGGCGATTAAGCGTCTGGAGACGATCCTCAATATTCGCCTGTTCGCCCGCTCGACCCGCAGCCTGCGCCTGACGCCGGAGGGGGAGACCTGGCTGCCGTATGCCACCCAGATGCTCGATACCCTCGAGGCCGGCCTGCAGAAGATCCAGACCCCGGACGATGAAATTCGCGGCATGCTGCAGATCGCCGTGCCGTCGGATCTCGGGCGTAACCTGCTCCTGACCCTGTTCCGCGACTTTCGGCAACGCCACCCGGCGCTGCGCCTGCGCCTGCTCTTTTCCGACCAGCTGACCGACGTGTTTAAAGATCCGGTGGACGTCGCGTTTCGCTATGGCAATAACGATGACGCCTCGTTTATTTCGCTGCCGGTGGCGCCGGAAAATCGTCGGGTGCTGGTGGCCTCTCCTGAGTGGATCGCCCGCCACGGCGAGCCGCAGACCCTTGAGGAGCTTGGCCAGCACAATGCGTTGATCTACATATTGCGCGGCCGCCCGTTCGACCGCTGGTCGCTGAGCCTCGACGGCGAAGTTCTGCAGCAGAAGGTCTCCGGCACGGTGATGAGCGATGACGCGGAGGTGATCCGCCGGCTGGCGGTGGCCGGGGAGGGCATTGCCTATAAATCGATGCTCGACGTCAGCGACGATCTGCGGGCGGGCCGCCTGCGGCGCCTGCTGCCGCGTTACCAGGGGGATGTGGTGCCGTTGAACCTGATTTGTCCGCACCGCAAACAGCTCTCTGCCGCGGTGCGTTTGTTATATGAAGAGGTGAAATCACATTGTGAAGGGCTTAATGTCTAACTAAGGTCGCGAAGTAGTAGACCAGCGGGACGGCCAGCACCCACAGGCCAATCGGGATTTCCCGCCACTTGCCGGCGATGGCCTTGATCACAATGTAAAACAGCAGCCCGCCGGCGATGCCGGTGCCGAAGCTGTTGGCGATGAGGGTGATCATCACCATCATCAGCACCGGCAGGCCGTCGGTGAAGTTGCCGAGATCCACTTTGCGCAGGCCGCTGAACATGTTCAGGCCGATCAGGATCAGCGCCGGGGCGGTGGCCTCCTTCGGGATCATCAGCGCCACCGGCGTGAACAGCAGCATCAGCAGGAACATCACCGCCGCCGACAGCGCGGTGAGGCCGGTTTTGCCACCGGCTTCCGCCGCCGCCGAGGACTCAATCAGCGCCGTTGCCGCCGGAATACCTACCCACGGGCCGAGCGCCGCGGCAATCGAATCGACCATAAACGGGCGATTAATCTGCGGCATGTTGCCTTCTTCATCCAGCAGGCCCGCCTCGCCGCCCACCGCCAGCGTCGTCCCCATGGTGGAGAAAAACTCAGAAGCGAAAAAGACGAACAGGAACGGCAGGAAGGCGATGTTTAACGCCCCCAGCAGGTCAACCTCTCCCAGCACCGGGGCCAGCGAGTGGGGGACATCGATAAAATGCGTCGGCAGTTTCGTGACGCCGAACGGGATCCCCACCAGGGTAGCGCACAAAATGGCGCCCGGCACCTTACGCGCCTGCAGGGCTATCGCCAGGAACAGGCCGCACAGCGCCACCAGCGCGCCGGGGGCGAGGAAGTCGCCGAGCATCAGGGCGTTGGTTTTGGCATTGGCGAGCACCAGCCCGGCGTTGCGAAAGCCGAGGACGGCGACGAACAGGCCGATGGAGGCCGTCAGCCCCAGCTTGATCGACTGCGGAACCGAGCGGGTGACCACTTCGCGCAGGCCAAAGCGGGTCAGCAGGAAGAAGAGAACCCCCGACCAGCAGGCGATCCCGAGGCCTGTCTGCCAGCCAATCCCCTCGCTACCGGCCAGCGTGACCCCCACCAGCACTGAGCCGCCAATGCCCGGGCCGACGATAAACGGCAGGTTGGCGTAAAACGCCATCAGCAGCGAGCCGACGACGAAGACCAGAATGGTGCCGGTGGTGGCGGCGCCTTTGTCCATTCCGCCGATCGCCAGCAGTCCCGGGATGACCACCAGTAAATAGGCGGCGGCGAGAAAACCGGTGATCCCGGCCAGGCATTCGCTGCGCAGCGTGCCGCCGCGCGAGCGCAGCGAAAAGCGGCGCTCCAGCCAGTTATTGCGGGCGGAAGAGTGAAGTGTGTTATCGGCCATGCTCAGGCTCCCTGAGGATTATTGTTGTGAGGCGTTGGCGCCGGGGTTTCCCGGCAGGCTATCAACGGGTCGACTATCTGGCGGCTGCCGCCGTCGGTCAGACCCAAATCGGTTAAATGCGGCCCGGCGTTACAGGCAAGACAGGTGCCTTCAATGGCCTTAAAGACCCGGTACGGCGGCTCCCAGTCGGCGACTTTGCTGCTCAGATCGCGCAGCTCGCGGAACTGACGCGCCAGCTCGGCCGCCGGGAGATCCGACAGCATGCCGGCAATCGGCATCGCCACATGGGCGAGGATCTCGCCCCGTTGCGCCAGCGCCATCCCGCCGCCGGAGGCGATAAGCTGGTTGGCCGCCTGCGCCATATCCTCAGCATTGCGCCCGAGCACCACCAGATTGTGTGAATCGTGGGAATAGCTGGTGGCGATGGCGCCGCGCAGCTCGCCCCAGCCTTCAAGCAGGGCGATTTGCGGCGTCGCCTGATGGCGGCCGTGGCGGTGCTTGACCCAGATCAGGCTGAAGCCGGCGGGCAGCTGGACCTGGCCGTCGCGGATCTGCACCTCGACCTCACCCCACTGGGTGAAGCGCGCGCCGCGGATATGGCGCAGGCGGGCGACGCCGTGGCGAATGCCCTTGATGCGCAGGATAAAGTCATCGGCGGCGAGGGGGGCTATCTGCAAGGTATCGCGCGGCGGCGTCACGCCCGGCGCCGGGGCGATCGGCTTCAGCAGGCGGCCGGCATGGGCCAGCCGTTCCCCGCCAACGTAGACTTCGCGGGCCGCCAGCTTCTCCAGGGAATCAAACACCACCAGGTCGGCGCGTCGCCCGGCGGCAATCAGCCCGAGATCGTGGCGCTGCAGGCGAATAGCAGCGTTGAGGGTGGCGAAACGCAGCGCATCGACCGCCGGTAATCCATGCTCGATCAGCAGGTTGAGCAGGGCGATGATCCCGCCTTTCTCCAGCAGCATATCCGGCGGCACGTCATCGGTGCAGACGGTGATCTGCGAGGAGAGGTGCGGCAGCGTTTTCAACGCCGCCACGATATCCGGCAGCAGGTAGGGGTGCGAGCCGCGGATCTCGATCGTCAGCCCGGCGCGCAGTTTTTCCAGCGCGTCGTCCGCCGAGGTCAGTTCATGATCGGAGGTGACGCCGGCGGCGAGGTAGGCCTGCAGGTCGGCGCCGCTCAGCCCGCGGGCGTGGCCTTCAATCAGTTTTCCGCTGTTGAGACCGGCCTGGACAATCTCCTGCATCCGCTCGCTGCCGTGCAGCACGCCGTGCATATCCATCACTTCCGCCACGCCGCGCACTTCCGGCCAGCCGAGCATGGTCTCCATTTCCGCGCCGGCGAAATCGGCGCCGGACATTTCGAGGCCGGGGGTGGAGGGCACGCTCGACGGCGCGGCGACCATCACCTGCAGCGGCAGGTGGCGGCTGGCATCTACCGCGTAACGCACGCCCTCGACGCCGAGCACGTTGGCCAGCTCATGCGGATCCCAGAACACCGCGGTGGTGCCCTGGGTGAGGACGATTTCGGCGTAGCGCTCGGGCGGCAGGTGGGAGCTTTCAAGGTGCACGTGGGTGTCCATCAGGCCGGGCGACAGGTAGCCGCCGGACAGGGAACGCACTTCATGGGCGTCGACGCGGCTGCCGCACGGGTGGACGCTGGCGATCATCTCGCCGACGATACCGACGTCAGCCGGGCGGATTTCGCCCGTGGCCATATCGACGATCTGCGCATCGACCAGCAGCAGATCAAACGGGGATTCGCCGCGCGCGGCCTGCACGGCGCGACGGCGGACTTGAGCATTGCTGGACATAACCACTCCGGCACAAGGATAATGCGGATACTCTAGGGGCACAGCAAACGTTTGCCCAGATGAATAAATTTATCACCCGATAAGCTCGGGTTATTGTGCAGGACCACCGTAGCGAACCCGATGATGAACGAACCCTGGCAGCGGCTGCCCGCGCTCTCTCTTAAACAGCTTCAGTATTTCGTCACCCTGGCCCAGCTGCGCCATTTTACCGATACCGCCAGTCGGCTGGCGATTAGCCAGCCGGCGCTGAGCAGCGCTCTGCGGCAGATTGAAACGGTGCTCGGCGGCAAGCTGGTCAACCGCACCGCTTCGGCGGTCACCCTGACTGAACTGGGGGCGGCGATTTTACCCCACGCCCAGCGGATCCTCAGCGTGGCGCAGGCGGCCTTTTTCGATATGCAGCAGATCGTCGAGGCGGGCGGCGACGGGACGGTGCGCATCGGCCTGGTGCCGTCGGTCAGTTCGCTGCTGTTTCCGCTGCTGCCGCAGACCCTGGCCCAGGCCTTTCCCCGCCTGCGTATTGAATTTCACGATCAGACCAACGATGCGCTCATCCAGGCGCTGTTGCGCGGCGAGATTGATTTCGGCATCGGGGCGATCGACAGCTCACTGCCCGCAGAACTGCTGGTCTATCCGCTGCGCGACGATCCCTTCGTGGCGGTACTGCACCGCGACGATCCGCTGGCCGCGCAGGCGCATCTGCCGTGGAAACAGCTGGTGGGGCGGGACATTGCCGTCTTCTCGAAGGGCAATATTCAGCGGCTGGTGGCGGCATTAGTGGAGAGCCATCGACTGACGCTGACCACCCGCTACCAGGTGGACTATATCGAAACCCTGTATGGCCTGGTGCGATCGCGCTTAGCGGTGGCGATACTACCGGAGCTGTACACCACCCATCTGCAGGACCCGGCGCTCAAGGTCGCCGAGCTGCAGCAGCCGGCGTTGACCCGCACGGTGGCCCTGATGCGCGGGCCGCATGCGCTGCCGCCGCTTATCGAAGCCTGTTTTTCCCTGCTGCAGGCCGCCTTGCGCTAGGGCAGGTGCTTGATCAGCACGTCTATGGTTAAGTGGTTGATGTACTCCAGCGAGTGTGAGGAGAGGACGCCCAGCAGCCGGTTATGGTGCCCGGCAATAATTAAATCGATCTGCCGCTGTCGAACGCAGGTTTCGACATCTTCAAAGCGGCGGGTGGTCACCAGCGAGAGGGTATCCACCGGCAGGGAGACGGTGCAGGCCAGCTCGTTGAGCAGGGCTTTGGCCTGGATCACCTCCTGCGAGACCTGATCGTCGCGCAGGCTGTCGGAAACATAGTTCAGCGCCCGGTAGTCGGTGCTGATGTGGGCGATAGTGATGCGCATGCCGTTCTCTTCCGCCATTCTGGCGGCATGCTCGAGCAGCGGGACGCCGTCCTGACTGCTGTTAATCAGTACCAGCGCATGGTGATAAAGCGCCATAAATACCTCCGCGCAAAAAAGTTGTCCTCAGCGTATTTTGAGCCGCGGGCGGGGGGATGGCAAACCCTCGGCGCGTTTGTCTGAAGATAAAGTTCCCCCGCGGCCTGACGGGCGGCGGGGGAGCGTGGGGCGCGTGGCGCTTACGGGGTGACGATGTTGAACCAGAAGGCAAAGGTGTCCATGTAGCTCAGCATTTCGTCGAGCTTAGCGCCATTGCCGCTAATGTTAACCTCGCCGTTGGCCTGAGCCTGCTTCAGCGTCTCCTGTTTCAGGATGATCTTATTCAGGGTGTCGCGGCTGAGCGAGATGCTGGCGTCTGCGTTGTCGGCTACCGCATTGGCGGTATGGTTAAGCACGCCGTTTTCCAGCTCCAGTTTGTACTTGCCGCCGTCTTTACCGAGGTCGATGTTAAAGACCGCTTTAGCCGCCCCGGCTTTTTCGCCGTTGATATGCACCCCGAGATAATCGAAGAACATTTCCGGCGTCATCGCCCGCACGGTATCCGGACTGGCGGTGTTCGGCGTCGGCAGTTTCTGCACGCCGTTACGCAGCTCCTGAGCGCCGGTGAGGTAGAAGTTGCGCCAGGTCCCGGCTTCCGCCTGATACCCGAGCTGCTCCAGGGCGTCGGCTTCCAGATGACGCGCCTGCTGATTGTTCGGATCGGCGAAGACGATTTTGCTGGTCACCTGCGCCACCCAGCGGTAGTTCCCCTGCTGGTAGTCGGCTTTGGCTTTCTGCATGATGGCATCGGCGCCGCCCATATATTCCACGAACTTCTTCGCCGCCTGCTCTGGCGGCAGCTCGTCGAGGGTGGCCGGGTTGCCGTCGAACCAGCCGAGGTAGAAGACGTAGGTCGCTTTCACATCGTGGCTGACGGAACCGTAGTAGCCGCGGCTGGACCACTGTTTCTCAAGGGACTCCGGCAGCTTGAAGTTGGCGGCGATCTCATCGCGGGTCATGCCCAAATTCGCCATCCGCAGAGTCTGGTCGTTGATATAGCGATACATATCGCGCTGACCTTTCATCAGCTTAACGATATTATCGTTGCCCCAGGTCGGCCAGTGGTGCTGCGCGATAATCACTTCCGCATCGTTGCCCCAGCGGTCGATGGCGGCATTGATATATTTCGACCACGCCAGCGGATCGCGGATTTTGGCGCCGCGCAGCGAGTAGGTGTTGTGCAGGGTATGGGTGACATCCTCTGCCGCCTCGATCATTTTCTTCTCTTTGACATACCACAGCATCTCAGACGGCGCTTCCGAGCCCGGCGCCATCATAAAGTCATAGGTCAGGCCGTCGATCACTTCCTGCTGACCGGTATGGGTAATGTAGTTGGTCGGCGGGATCAGCGTGACGGTACCCGCCGAGGTGGTGGTGCCGAGACCGGCGCCAACCTGACCTTTGGCGTCCGGCTTCAGCAGGTTGCCATACATATAGCTGGCGCGGCGGCTCATCGCGGTACCGGCCATGATATTTTCGGAAACCGCTTCTTTCATAAAGCCGTCCGGGGCGTAAATCTTCACTTTTCCGGCTTTGACATCGGCTTCATCCACCACCCCGCGGATACCGCCGTAGTGGTCCACATGGCTGTGGGTAAACAGCACCGCCACCACCGGTTTTTTCGGCCGGTGGGCAAAATAGAGCGCCAGAGCCTCTTTAGCCGGTTCGGCGCTTAGCAGCGGGTCGATGATGGTGATCCCGGTTTTGCCTTCAATAATGGTCATATTGGAAAGATCGAGATTACGGATCTGGTAAACGCCGTCGGTGACTTTGAACAGACCGCCGATATTCAGCAGCTGCGACTGTCGCCACAGGCTAGGATTGACGGTGTCCGGCGCCTTTTCGCCCTCTTTGACGAAATTATATTTGGCCGGATCCCAGATAATATTTCCCTGGTCACCTTTGAGCATCGCCGGCGGCAGGGGCGCGATAAATCCCTGATGGGCGTTGTTAAAGTCGGTTTTATCCGCAAACGGCAGTTTACGGTATAGCGCCTGGTTCGCCTCCCGCGTGGCCGGTGTGGCATCCTGTTGTTGCGCGGCGGCAAAGGCGGTTACCGACAAAGACGATAACATTCCGGCCAGCGCCAGATTTTTGGCTATCTGATTTAATTTCATCACTACCTCTCAGGTAATTTATTTTGCGGAAATAAAAAATATCTCCCGCTTAAAAAGTGAATGGCTTGTCGTTTATTCTAAAGACTAATATTCCGCTGAATAGTCCCATATGGGACTGGCGCGGCGCCGCCAAAGGATCCCCTCGTCTTTAGCAGGCGAGGACTGCTATACTGTCGCTAACGGCGCAGGCGAGGGCAGAGAATGAATTTCCAGGAAATACATAGTTATTATAAGGCGTTAGCCATAGCCGACTTTTTTGCCGATATCCTCGTGGAAGGTGAAGAGGTTATTCTCTCCGCCAATAAAAAATGGTGCCCGCAACCGGGGTATATTTATTTTTGCACCGAGGGTTCGCTATCCATATTAATGCCGGATGATGGGTTGAATATCGGTAATACTATTGAGCATATGCCGATTGGCCTGATGGAGCGGTATTGCCCGCTGGCGAAATTTGAATATACCGGAAGCGCAACCGTGACGCTGCGTAAAATTTCCTATGCCACTTTTGATGGCCTTTTTATTGCTACCCACCCGCAGCGCGTCGAGGCGCTGGCGCAGGTGTTGGTGTTCATGAGTATCTTTACCATCGACCTGCACAATGAACGTCGCCAGGTCACCAGCTACCAGACGATTCGTCCGATGCTGTATCGCTATTTGTATCGGCAGCATACGCATGAGGGTGAAAATGAGGGGCTGGCGTTATTTATCATCCGGCGTACCAATCTTTCGCGCACTCATGTGTTTCGCGTGCTGGCGGACTTAAAGGCGGGGGGATATATCACGATGAAACGTGGCAAACTGATCTCTATCGATCGACCGCTGCCTGCGGAGTACTGACCGGGCAGGAGAGGGTAACAAGGCAGAATGCTCTGTCTTGTTACCCACGACGCCTGTCAGCGAATCATTACGGCGTCACGATGTTAAACCAGAAGTCAAACGGGTCCATATAGCCTAACATTTCATCGAGTTTGGCCCCGTTACCGCTGATTTTAACTTCCCCCTTATCTTCCGCCTGCTTCAGGGTCTCTTCTTTGAGAATGATTTTATTCAGGGTAGCGCGATCCAGCGTCAGGGTGGCATCCGCCTCTTTGGCTTGCGCATTGGCGGTGTGGTTCAGCACGCCGTTTTCCAGTTCCAGTTTATATTTACCGCCGTCATTGCCCAGATCGATATTGAAGACCGACTTCGCATTGCCCGCTTTTTCGCCATTGATATGGACCGCCAGATAATCAAAGAACATTTCCGGGGTCATGGCGCGGACGGTGTCCGGGCTGGCGGTGTTCGGGGTCGGACCTTTCACCACGCCATTGCGCAGTTCCTGGGCGCCGGTAAGGTAGAAATTACGCCACGGGCCGGACTCCGCCTGATAGCCTAATTGCTCCAGGGCATCGGCTTCCAGATGACGCGCCTGCTGGTTGTTAGGGTCGGCGAAAACGACTTTGCTCACCACCTGGGCAACCCAGCGGTAGTTACCCTGGTCGTAATCCTCTTTCGCTTTCTTCAGGATGGCATCCGCGCCGCCCATGTACTCGACGAACTTCTTCGCCGCTTCTTCCGGCGGCAGTTCGTCAAGGGTGGCCGGGTTGCCGTCGAACCAGCCGAGATACAGCACGTAGGTGGCCTTCACATCGTGGCTGACCGAGCCGTAGTAGCCGCGGTTAGCCCAGGTATTGGCGAGGCCGTCCGGCAACTTAAAGTTAGCGGCGATTTCATCGCGGGTCAGGCCTTCGTTAGCCATCCGCAGGGTCTGGTCGTTGATGTAACGATACAGGTCACGCTGACTCTTCAGCAGGTTAACCACGTTCTCGTTGCCCCAGGTCGGCCAGTGGTGCTGGGCCATAATGATCTCAGCCTTATCGCCCCAGCGAACGATCGCCTGGTTGATATATTTCGACCACGGCAGCGGCTCACGGATCTTCGCCCCGCGCAGCGAGTAGGTGTTATGCAGAGTGTGGGTGACATCCTCTGCGGATTCGATCAATTTCTTCTCTTCGATATACCACAGCATTTCTGACGGCGCTTCGGAGCCTGGCGCCAGCATGAAGTCATAGGTCAGGCCGTCGATCACCTCTTTCTGGCCATCCTTATCAATGATGTTGGTTGGCGCAATCAGGGTGACGGTGCCTGCCGAGGTGGTAGTCCCCAGGCCCGCGCCCACCTGGCCTTTAGCGTCCGGCTTCAGCAGGTTGCCGTACATATAGCTGGCGCGGCGGCTCATGACGTTCCCGGCCATGATATTTTCCGCCACCGCCGCTTCCATAAATCCGGACGGCGCGTAGATTTTGACTTTACCCGCTTTGACGTCGGCTTCATCAACCACGCCGCGCACGCCGCCGTAATGGTCAACGTGGCTGTGGGTGTAGATCACCGCGACGACCGGTTTTTTACCCCGGTTTTTATAGTAGAGATCCATGCCGACTTTGGCGGTTTCAGCTGAGACCAGCGGGTCTACGACGGTGATCCCCTCTTTGCCCTCGATGATTGTCATATTGGAGAGATCGAGGTTGCGGATCTGGTAGACCCCGTCGGTGACTTCAAACAGGCCGCTGATGTTGATCAGCTGCGACTGGCGCCACAGGCTCGGGTTTACGGTTTCTGGCGCTTTTTCCCCTTCTTTAATGAAGGCGTACTGGCCCGGATCCCAGATGACATTGCCCTGTTCGCCTTTGATGACTTCTGGCGGCAGGGCGGCAATAAAGCCTTTATGCGCATTGGTGAAATCGGTGTTATCGGAGAAGGGGAGTTGGTTGTAGAGGGCATCGTTCGCTTTTTTGGTCGCTTCGGTTGCCTCTTTGGCTGACGTATCTGCCCAGGCGGCGAAAGCGAGACTACTCAACATGCCCGCTAACGCTAACCCTTTCACTATCGGGGTTAATTTCATTGCAATCCTCATTTATTGCATGGTTCGTTCGGTTTTACCGATTTAACGCAGGTGACTGTTTGTTACGGATTTTTTAAATATAACCACACATTTACATTCATCCAGTTTTGCTTGCAAAAAACACATTTTTAATCAGAAATTACGCCTTTTGTATTAGCTGGCGAACGGGGAAAAAAGCCGGTCAGCTTGTGTTACACCGCCACATTTCGTACCCTGCTTCAGGAAAATGTTGTACCGCTTTTATGACTCGGGGTGCCCTTCTTAAATGAAGGCTGAGAAATACCCGTACCACCTGATCTGGATAATGCCAGCGTAGGGAAGTCAGAGACCGCAGGGTCATTGCTTCTACCTCGTCTGGCGGGAGCAAACCATGCCTGAGCTGTTGAATCCCGCGCCTGTCGCGCACCTGCGCCATCTGCTGCGCGCCCATTCCCCCCTTGTGCACTGCATGACCAATGACGTGGTGCAGACCTTTACCGCCAATGTTCTGCTGTCCGTTGGCGCCTCGCCGGCGATGGTGATCGATCCCCGCGAAGCGGCGCAGTTCGCCGCCATCGCCGATGGGCTGTTAATCAACGTCGGCACCCTGACCGAAGATCGCGCAGTGGCCATGCGTGCCGCAGTGGAGCAGGCCCGCCAGGCCGGCAAGCCCTGGACGCTGGATCCGGTGGCGGTCGGCGCCCTGACCGTGCGCACGGCCTTTTGTCACGCGCTGCTGGCCTTCCAGCCGGCGGCCATTCGCGGCAATGCCTCCGAAATTCTGGCGCTGGCCGGGATGAGCGCCGGCGGGCGCGGGGTGGATACCACCGATACGGCCGCCGCGGCGCTGCCGGCGGCCCAGGCGCTGGCTCGTCAGTTGACCACCGTCGTGGCGGTCACCGGTGAGGTGGATTACGTCACCGACGGCGAGCGGGTGCTCAGCGTGGCGGGCGGCAGTGCGCTGATGACCCGGGTGGTGGGCACCGGCTGCGCGCTGTCGGCGGTGGTGGCGGCGAGCGCGGCGCTGCCGGGAGACCGGCTGGAAAACGTGGCCGCCGCCTGCGGGCTCATGAAGCAGGCCGGGGAAATCGCTGCCCGTCACGGGGGGCCCGGGAGCTTTGTTCCGGCGTTTCTCGACGCGCTGTATCAGGAGGTGCGCGCATGAAACGCATCAATGCTCTGACCATCGCCGGCACCGATCCCAGCGGCGGGGCCGGTATCCAGGCCGATCTGAAAACCTTCTCCGCGCTGGGAGCCTACGGCTGCTCGGCGATCACCGCCCTGGTGGCGCAGAATACCCGCGGCGTGCAGTCGGTCTATCGTATTGAACCGGACTTTGTGGCGGCGCAGCTCGATTCGGTGTTCAGCGATGTGCGCATCGATACCACCAAAATCGGCATGCTGGCGGAAACCGATATTGTGGAAGCCGTGGCCGAGCGGCTGGCGCGCTACCGGGTGGCCAACGTGGTGCTGGATACCGTCATGCTGGCGAAAAGCGGCGATCCGCTGCTGTCGGCCTCGGCGGTGGAGACCCTGCGTCAACGATTGTTGCCGCAGGTGTCGCTGATCACCCCGAACCTGCCGGAAGCGGCCGCCCTGCTTGATGCACCCCATGCGCGCAACGAGCGCGAAATGCTGGAGCAGGGGCGGGCGCTGCTGGCGCTGGGCTGCGGTGCGGTATTGATGAAGGGCGGCCATCTCGACGATGCCGAGAGCCCGGACTGGCTCTTCACCCGCGAAGGGGAACAGCGATTTACCGCGCCGCGAGTACAGACCAAAAACACGCACGGCACCGGCTGCACGCTCTCGGCGGCGCTGGCGGCGCTGCGTCCGCGTCACGCCGACTGGGCGGCCACCGTTACCGAGGCCAAGGCCTGGCTGTCGGCGGCCCTGGCGCAGGCCGACTCCCTGGAGGTGGGCCACGGCATCGGGCCGGTGCACCATTTCCATGCCTGGTGGTAAATGGCAGCGTAACGGGACAGCAGAATCTCCTGAAAAAATGCCCTCCCGGCTGGAAAATAGGCTAAGTCGGTACCAGGCTTAACCTGCCCAAAATAATTGGGTTGGGATAATGCATGCCGGCTCCGGCCGGCCTTACGGGAGATTGCTATGACTGATATTACGCAGTTGCTGGGCAAAGATGCCGAGAGCCTTTTGCAGCACCGTTGTATAACCATTCCGGCCGACCAGCTGTATCTGCCTGGCGCAGATTATGTTGATCGGGTGATGGTGGATAACAACCGGCCGCCGGCGGTGCTACGCAATATGCAAACCCTGTACAACACCGGACGACTGGGGGGGACCGGCTACCTGTCCATTCTGCCGGTCGACCAGGGCGTGGAGCACTCGGCGGGGGCCTCCTTCGCCGCCAACCCGCTGTACTTTGATCCGAAAAATATCGTCGAGCTGGCGATCGAAGCCGGCTGTAACTGCGTGGCGTCGACCTACGGCGTGCTGGCCTCGGTGTCGCGCCGTTACGCGCATCGTATTCCTTTCCTGGTGAAGCTCAACCATAACGAAACGCTGAGCTACCCCACCGAGTACGACCAGACCCTCTACGCCAGCGTTGAGCAGGCGTTCAATATGGGGGCGGTGGCCGTGGGCGCGACGATCTATTTCGGCTCGGAACAATCGCGTCGTCAGATAGAAGAGATCTCCGCGGCCTTTGAGCGGGCCCATGAGCTGGGCCTGGTCACCGTGCTGTGGGCCTATCTGCGCAATTCGGCATTCAAGAAAGACGGTGTCGACTACCATGTTTCCGCTGACCTGACCGGTCAGGCCAACCACCTGGCGGCCACCATCGGCGCCGATATCGTCAAGCAAAAGATGGCGGAGAATAACGGCGGCTACAAAGCGGTTAACTTCGGCTATACCGATGACCGGGTGTACAGCAAACTGACCAGCGATAACCCCATCGATCTGGTGCGCTACCAGCTGGCCAACTGCTACATGGGCCGCGCCGGGCTGATTAACTCCGGCGGCGCGGCGGGCGGAGAGACCGACCTTGCCGACGCGGTGCGCACGGCGGTGATCAATAAGCGCGCCGGCGGCATGGGGCTGATCCTTGGCCGCAAAGCGTTTAAGAAATCGATGGCCGACGGCGTGAAGCTGATCAATGCCGTGCAGGATGTCTATCTCGACGGGAAAGTGACTATCGCCTGATAAGCACCAGTATCGTTGGGTTCCCCGGTGGCGCGACGCGCACCGGGGTTACCGTTTTGTATGTGTCCTCAGTCCGCGCCGTTAGCGCGTAAGCAGCCAGCGCGCGGTATGTTCATCGGTCACCAGACCGTTGATCCAGCCGCCTTTAAGGGCGGCCAGGATCGCCGGTCGTTTGTATTCTCCACAGGCCGCGGCAATCCGCGGGCAGTGGTTCTGGCGGATATCATAGCTGGTGATCATGCGGTTGATCTCGCTGTCTACCACCTCGCCTTCTGCATCGATAAACCGCCCGAGGATCTCCCCGATGCCGCCGCGGGCGGTCAGCTCATCCATCTGCGCCTGATTGATAAAGCCGTCTTTAAAGATCGGGCTTTGCGTGCCCAGCGGACCAATGCCGACAAAAATGACGTCCGCCTCCCGGGCGACGCCGGAGACGCTGCGAAATAAGCGATTGGTGCACCACATCTCATACTCTTCCGCGGTCTGGGCGTAGCGCGGCGCAGGCCACTGATAGTACTTGGCCTTAATTTTGCGGGTGAGCAGCAGGGGCACGTCATCGTAATAGTTGCACTGCCCGTCGGCGTCCATGGCGCTGATCAGCGCCACGCAGCGGGTATTCAGGCTGTCGAAATCGATGCGCTGCAGCGCTTTTTTCAGGGTCAGGCCCGAGCCCAGGCCGATGATTTTCTCTTTATCATCCTGCAGATAGCGAGCCATCAGCTGATAGCAGCCAAACGATACGCTGTCGAGGGTACTCTCTTCGCTAAAGGCGGGGACCACATTGCATTCGATAAGCCGGTACTTTTCCTGCAACAACTGCGCATAATCGAGGCAGTTCGCCACCGGATGGTGCAGATTAATCGACACAATCCCTTCTTCTTTCGCGGCGGCGATCAGCCGTTGCACCACCGGTCTGGAGGTGCCCAACTGGCTGGCGATCTCGCTCTGATTCTGGCCGGCGATGTAGTACATCCATGCGGCACGCACCTTCTGATCCAACCGGATATCGTCTTCTTTACTCATGGTTTCCCGCCCTAAGTTGCTGGCCAGGGCACGCAATTGGCCCGGCGAATATCCGCATTCTCGCCGTGGTTGCCATAACTGGCAAGCTTTTGCTCTTTATTGGTCATTTGTAATTTAAGTGGGTAATTGCTCTTTTGTGATCCGTGGCTCTTATTTTGGTCAAATGATCAATTACAGTGGCGCCATCCACTCAAGGAGAGCAGAACATGAACAATCAATTCACATGGCTTCATATCGGTCTGGGTTCTTTTCATCGCGCGCATCAGGCGTGGTATCTGCATCGTCTGATCGCTTCCGGCGATAAGCGCTGGCGCATCGCGGCGGGCAATATTCGCAACGACGCCGAGCAGGTGGTGCAGGCGCTGGCGGCGCAGGGCGGACGTTACGTCCTGGAGACCGTCAGCCCGGAAGGGGCGCGTGAATATGAAGAGATCACCTCAATTCAGAAACTGCTGCCGTGGCAGGCCGGGCTGCAGCCGCTGATTAACGAAGGGGCTAACCCGCAAACCAAAGTTATCGCCTTTACCGTGACGGAAGGGGGGTACTACCTGAATACCCGCCATCAGCTGGAAACCAGCAACCCCGATCTGCAGGCTGACCTGAAAGGCGAATGCAAAACCATTTACGGTACCCTCGCGCGAATTCTGGAAAAGCGCATGGCGGACAACGCCGGGCCGCTGACCCTGCTCAACTGCGACAACGTGCGTCATAACGGCGAGCGCTTCCACGACGGGATGGTGGAGTTCCTGCAGCTCACCGGCAAACAGGCGGTGATTGACTGGATGGCGGCCAATACCACCTGTCCGAACACCATGGTGGACCGCATCACCCCGCGTCCGGCGGCCGATCTGCCGGCCCGTATCAAAGCGCAAACCGGCATTGACGATAAGGCGCCGGTCATGGGCGAGACCTTTATCCAGTGGGTGGTGGAGAACAACTTCCGCGATGCCCGCCCGAACCTGGAAGCGGTCGGCGTGGAGATGGTCGAGTCGGTTATCCCGTTTGAAGAGGCGAAAATCCGCATCCTGAACGCGTCGCACAGCTGCATTGCGTGGGCGGGGACCTTAATCGGCCAGCAGTTTATTCACGAAAGCACGCTCACCGATGTTATCTACGCCATTGCCGACCGCTACGTCACGGAAGATGTGATCCCATGCCTGGGCGATAACGGTATTGATTTGCCGACCTACCGCGATGTGGTGCTCAAGCGCTTTACCAACCCGCATATCCAGGACACCAACCAGCGCGTCGCCGCCGACGGTTTCTCGAAAATTCCGGCGATGATCGCCCCAACCCTGCAGGAGTGCTATCAGCGCGGCGTCCGCCCGGAAGCGACCGCCATGCTGCCGGCGCTGTTCTTCGTCTTTATGGAGCAGTGGCATAAGGGAACCCTGCCGTATCAGTACCAGGACGGCATCCTGGATGAGCAGGCGGTGCATGAGATGTATGAGGCTCAGGATCCGCTGGCTGTCTTCGCCCGCGATAAAGCCCTGTTTGGTGACCTGGCCGACAACGCGGATTTCCTGGCGCTGATGCGCGAGAAAGTCGCCGCCGTTTACACGCTGATTAAATAAGAGGTGGCTATGTATCTGGGTATCGATCTTGGCACATCGGAAGTCAAAGCGCTGGTCATTGATGAGAACAATCAGGTTATCGCCAGCCATAGCGCGCCGCTGAGCATTCAGCGGCCTCATCCGCACTGGTCAGAACAATCACCGGAGTTATGGTGGGAGGCGACGGAGTATCTGATGGCCACGCTGCGGGAAAAATGCGCCCAGCACTGGCCGGCCGTCAAGGCGATTGGCCTCTCCGGACAGATGCACGGCGCGGTGTTGCTGGATGAAAAGGGGGAGACGATCCGTCCGGCCATTCTGTGGAACGACACCCGCTGCGCCGCAGAGTGCGCGGAGCTGGAGGAGATGGCGCCGGAGCTGCATCAGGTGGCGGGCAACCTGGCGATGCCCGGCTTTACCGCGCCGAAGCTGCTGTGGGTGCGTCGTCACGAGCCGCAAAACTTTCAGCGCACCGCCACGGTGCTGCTGCCGAAGGATTATCTGCGCTACCGGATGACCGGGAAGAAAGTCTCCGATATGTCGGACGCCGCCGGGACGCTGTGGCTGGACGTGGCTAAGCGCGACTGGTCCGATGCGCTGCTGGACAAGTGCGGTCTGTCGCGCAGCCAGATGCCGACGCTGGTGGAAGGCTGCGAGGTTTCCGCCACCCTTGATCCGAAAGTGGCCGAACGCTGGGGGCTGAACGCCTCGGTGGTGGTGGCCGGGGGCGGCGGCGATAACGCGGTCAGCGCCATTGGCGTTGGGGCGGTTTCACCGGGGGATGCGTTTATTTCGCTCGGTACCTCCGGGGTGCTGTTTGTGGTGACCGACGCCTATCGTCCGGCGCCGCAGTCGGCGGTCCATGCGTTTTGTCACGTTCTGCCGAACCTGTGGCATCAGATGAGCGTGATGCTCAGCGCCGCCAGCTGTTTGCAGTGGTTCTGCCGCCTGACCGGCACCACGGAGGTGGCGCTGCTGGCGGAGATTGCCGAGCTAAGCGAGGAGGAGAAGGCCAACGCGCCGTTCTTCCTGCCCTATCTCTCCGGGGAACGTACCCCGCATAACGATCCTGACGCCCGCGGCATGTTCTGGGGTATGACCCACTCCAGCCTGCGCGCCCAGCTCGGCTACGCCGTGCTGGAGGGGGTGAGCTTTGGCATCAACGACGGCCTGCAGGTATTGAAAGAGAGCGGGACGCCGATCGCGCAGTGCTCGCTGGTGGGCGGTGGCGCCCGCAGTCCGTTCTGGGCCCAGCTGCTGGCCGATATTCTCGCTATGCCGGTGGTGACCCACAAAGGCGGAGAGACCGGCGGCGCGCTGGGCGCGGCGCGGCTGGCCTGCCTGGCGGCGGGCAAACCGGTTGCCGCGGTATGTGAAAAACCGGAAGTCTGGCAGACCTGGCGTGCGGATCCCGTTCGCCACCACACCCTGATGCAACGCTACGCGCAGTTTAAGGCCCTGTATTTAAACGATCTGCACTATCGGCAGCATTAATTTTTATCACCATAACCGCGCCGGCGAACTGACCGGAGCGGCCTCCTGTACCCTGAAAACGAGGTCATTATGTCTATCAATAATAAACAGTGGCTCGGTTTACCCCTGAACCTGCTCTGGGGATACATCGCCATTGCCGTATTTATGACCGGCGACGGTTTTGAATTAGCCTTTCTCTCGCACTATATCAAAGCGCTCGGATTCTCCCCGGCGGAGGCCTCCTTTGCCTTTACCCTCTACGGCCTGGCCGCCGCGCTGTCGGCATGGATCTCCGGCGTGGTGGCGGAAATTATTACGCCGCTGAAAACCATGATGATTGGCTTCGTGCTGTGGTGCGTATTCCACGTGCTGTTCCTCGTTTTCGGCCTCGGTCACGCCAACTATGCGCTGATCCTGGTTTTCTACGGCATTCGCGGCTTCGCGTATCCGCTATTCCTTTACTCGTTTATCGTGGCGATTGTCCATAACGTCAAAAGCGACAACGCCAGCTCGGCCATCGGCTGGTTCTGGGCGGTCTATTCCATCGGCATCGGCGTCTTCGGCAGCTATATTCCGAGCTTTACCATCCCGCATATCGGCGAGCTGGGGACATTGTGGCTGGCGCTCGCTTTCTGCGTCACCGGCGGCATCATTGCGCTGGCTTCCCTGCGCCATATTAAAACGCCGCACCATATGCAGAATCTGACCACCCGCGAGAAGTTTGCCGAACTGGGCCGCGCGGCGACGCTGCTCTATACCAACCGCAATATTCTGCTGTCGAGCATGGTGCGAATTATCAATACCCTCTCGCTGTTCGGTTTTGCGGTGATTATGCCGATGATGTTCGTCGATGAGCTGGGCTTTAGCACCTCGGAATGGCTGCAGGTGTGGGCGGTCTTCTTCTTCACCACCATTTTCTCTAACGTGCTGTGGGGCATTCTGGGGGAAAAACTGGGCTGGATGAAGGTGGTGCGCTGGTTTGGCTGCATCGGGATGGCGCTCTCCAGCCTGGCGTTTTACTACATCCCTCAGCACTTCGGCCACAGCTTTGCGATGGCGCTGATCCCGGCCATCGCCTTGGGGATCTTTGTCGCCGCCTTCGTGCCGCTGGCCGCCGTGTTCCCGGCGCTGGAGCCGAAGCACAAAGGCGCGGCGATTTCGGTGTATAACCTGTCGGCGGGGATGTCGAACTTTCTCGCCCCGGCGATCGCCGTGGTGCTGCTGCCGTTCTTCAGCACCATTGGGGTCGTCATCGCCTATACCGCATTGTACGTGGTGGCCTTTTTCCTCTGCGCGTTTATCCGCGTCGAGCAGCCGGGATTTTCCCACAAGGAAGCGACTGCCAGCGAGCAGGTGGAGTTCTCTTAAGGTGATACGGCTGGCGTGCCAGGCATGCCAGCCTTAATGAGGTGAATGATGAGTATTCAGGCAGTGATTTTTGACATGGATGGCGTGATTATTGATTCCGAAAGCCTGTGGCGGCAGGCGCAAATCGACGCCCTCGCGCAGTGGGGGGCAATGGCGAGCGTCGAGGAGTGTGAAACGCTGACCAAAGGCAAACGCCTCGACGAAATTGCGCGCACCTGGTGCCGCCATTGCCAGCTTGAGCTTGTTCCGCAGCGGCTTGAAGCCGCGATATTGCAGCGTATTACCGGCCTGATCGCCGCCGAAGGCGAGCCGATGCGCGGGGTGCATGAGGCGTTACGCTATTTTCGCCATGCCGGTTATAACATTGCGCTCGCCACCTCCTCGTCCCGCCAGGTTATCGCCGCCGTGCTGAACAAGCTCTCGCTGTGGCACTATTTTGACGTGATCTCCAGCGCGGATGATGAAGCGCAGGGCAAGCCGCATCCGGCGGTGTATCTGACGACGTTGGATAAGCTTAATCTCGACGCCAGCCGGTGCATGGTGATCGAAGACAGCTTCAACGGCTTTTGTGCGGCTCAGGCCGCGGCTATTCCTACGGTGGTGATTGCCGAAGATAGCCAGCACGCGCGTTTTCAGGCCGCCGTGGGCCGCTATCAAACCTTACCTGAACTGCTGGAAGCGCTTACCGCCGAGCCAGAGGCGGTCGCATAACTCACGCTTTCGTGAGCGCAGAAAATCCCGGGATGTACACGGTCGGTCACTCTCTCTTCTGCGCTCACGCCCTTTTTTCTCCATGCCGATCCGCCTCACATTTCACTCATCTTTTGTGAAAACAGTCACGTCTTGTTGTGCCAATGCCCAAATTTATTGCCTTGCTTAGCGGTGTTTGTCCGAGGCACTGCTACGTAATTGTGCTTAGATTAGATATTGAAACGTATTTTCAATAATGTGGAACCGCTTTGCCGATTTGCTTCTATCGATCGGATTTGGCCGTGATAAGGATTGAGCATGAAAATTGAATCTGTGAATGTCACCGTTTTCCAGTATCCCACACGTCGGGTTTCCGACAGCGCCGGTCACTCCCATCCGGGGGCTGAAAGCATGGCCAAAATGGCGATGCTGACCATCACCGCTGATGATGGGGCGCAGGGTTTTTCGTTTGCGCCTCCGGAAGTCGTGCGCCCGTTCGTGGTGAATACTTTTTTCCGCAAAGTGCTGGTGGGGCAGGACCCGTTTAACCGCGAGCGTATCTGGCAGGATCTTAACCACTGGCAGCGCGGTAGTGCACATCAGCTAACGGAGCGCGCGCTGTCGTTTATTGAACAGGCGCTGTGGGATCTGATAGGCCGCAGCCTTAAGATGCCGGTTTACAAGCTGCTCGGCGGCTATCGCGACACCGTCCCGGCTTACGGCAGCACGATGTGCGGCGACGATCTGCCGGGTGGTCTGTCGACCCCGGAGGAGTATGCCGCCTTTGCCGAAAAGCTGGTCGCCCGCGGCTACAAGGCCATCAAGCTGCACACCTGGATGCCGCCAATCTCTTTTGCGCCCAATCCCAAAATGGATATTAAAGCCTGCGCGGCGGTGCGCGAAGCGGTAGGGCCGGATATTGACCTGATGATTGATGGCTATCACTGGTACAGCCGCGCCGAGGCGCTGTGGATCGGCAAAGAGCTGGAAAAACTCAATTTCGCCTGGTTTGAAGAGCCGATGGAGGAGGATTCGATGTCCTCCTACGCGTGGCTGGCGGAAAACCTGTCGATCCCCATCGTCGGGCCGGAGAGCTTCGGCGGCAAGCACCACATGCGCGCCGAATGGGTGAAAGCCGGAGCCTGCGACATTCTGCGCGCCGGCGCTAACGGCGTGGGCGGTATTACCCCGACCATGAAGGTCGCGGCGCTGGCGGAATCTTTCGGCATGGATTGCGAAGTCCACGGCAACGGCGCGGCAAGCCTGGCGGTGGTCGGCGCGATCCGCAACTGCCGCTGGTACGAGCGCGGCCTGCTGCATCCGTTCCTCGACTACGATGAACCGGCGGCTTATCTCAATAGCATTGTTGACCCGATGGATGACCAGGGATTTGTGCATTTGTCACAACGTCCGGGCCTCGGCGAAGACATTAATTTTGCGTATATCGAAGCCAATACCGTTAGCCACGACTGATTCAAAAAAATAAATGCCCGATGGCGCTGCGCTTATCGGGTCTGCGGCCCGGTAGGCCGGATAAGGCGAAAATGCCGCCATCCGGCAACATGTACCCTACAGTACAGGCAAACAGAGATATGAAAAAAAACTCCCTACTGGCAGCGTGCTTATTCACGCTCGCCGTGTCGATGGGAAGCGGGGCGGCGGTGGCGAAAACGCCGCCCGATCAGCTTATCATCGGCATGAATATGAATAACCTGCTCACCCTTGACCCGGCGGCGATGACCGGTAACGAAGTGGTGGGAATCGTGGTCAACCTCTACGACTCGCTGGTAGAGCTTGACCCTGAACAGCTCACCGACGTTAGGCCCGCGCTGGCGAAATCCTGGGATATCAGCCCCGACGGCAAAACCCTGACCTTTCATCTGCGCGACGACGTTAAGTTTCACTCCGGCAACCCGCTGACCGCCGCTGACGTGGTGTGGTCAATGCGGCGCATCCTGCACCTCAACCTGGCTCAGGCCTCGGTATGGAAATCCTATGGCTTCAGTAAGAAAAATATCGACAGCCAGGTCAGCGCGCCGGACCGCTTCACGGTGCAAATCGAGTTACCCAAAGATAACGATCCGCAGCTGGTGATTTACTCGCTGGCGGCGCTGGGCAACCTCGGGGTGCTGGACAGTAAAACGGTGCAAAGCCACCAGCAGGATGACGACTGGGGTAACCGCTGGCTGACCACCCATGAAGCCGGTTCCGGGCCGTTTACGCTGGAAACCTGGCAGGCAAAAGATGTGCTGCGCATGAAGCGCAATCCTGACTACTGGCGCGGCGAGGCGAAAATGAGCCGCGTGGTGCTGCGCCATTTCCAGGAGTCGCAAACCCTGCGTCTGATGATCGAAAAAGGCGACCTCGATATTGCCAACAATATGGCGGTTTCCGATATTAACGCCCTGCGCAGCGACCCGCAGCTGACCGTCGATGCGGTGCAGCGCGGCACCATGTACTACGTGGCGATGAGCATGAAAGAGGCGCACTTCGCCCAACCGAAAGTGCGCGAAGCGGTGCGCTATCTGATTGATTACCAGGGTATCAATAAAGCGCTGATGCCGGGCTACGGCGTGCTGCACCAGCGACCGATTAAGGCGGGCATGCCGTCTACGCTGCCTGACCCTGGCTATAAGCTGGACGTGGCGCGGGCGAAAAAGCTGCTGGCGGAAGCGGGTTATCCCAACGGCTTTGATACCACGCTGCGGGTCCTCTCCGATCAGCCATTTCTTAACATCGCTATCGCCGTGCAGTCGACGCTGATGCAGGCGGGGATTAACGCCAAAATCATCACCGGCACCGGTAACCAGATCTACGGCGCGATGCGCGAGCGTAAATTTGACCTGCTGGTGGGACGCGGCGGCAGCGGAATGGAGCCGCATCCGCACTCCAGCCTGCGCGCGCTGGTCTATAACCCGGATAACAGCGATGAGGCGCGTCTGACCAACTTTCAGGGCTGGCGTACCGGTTTTTACGACCCGCAGCTCAATACGATGATTGACCAGGCCCTGCTGGAACGCGATCCGCAAAAACAGGTGGCTGACTACCAGGCCATCCAGGCGCGCTACGACCAGCTGGTTCCGGCTTTAATTCCGCTTTCGCAGATGGTCGATTCCGTGGTGGTGCGCAACGAGGTACGAGAGTATCAGCCGCACCCCTCCGCCACCACTTTTCTGCGTGACGTCTATAAAGTCCGCGAAGGAGAGAAAGGATGAGTACCGCAATCCTTGCGCCCTGCTCACGCGGCCGGCGCTTATCCAAACGGCTGCTGCAGGTGGTGATTACGCTGTTCGGCCTGCTGCTGCTGACCTTTACCATTGGCCGCGTCATGCCTATCGACCCGGTGCTGGCGATCGTCGGTCCGGATGCTGACCAGAGTACCTATCAGCAGGTTTACCAGCAGCTGGGGTTTGATAAATCGCTGGCCACCCAGTTTGGCATCTATTTCGTCAACCTGCTGCACGGCGATCTGGGCAATGCGCTGCTGACCGGGAAACCGGTGGTGGACGATATTATCCGCGTCTTCCCGGCCACCATGGAGCTGGCGACGATGGCGATTCTCGTCGGCGCGGGTCTCGGAATTCCGCTGGGCGTGCTGGCGGCGGCGCGACGCAATAGCTTCTCCGATTATGTGGTACGCATTATCAGCCTGGCGGGCTACTCGACGCCGATTTTCTGGGTCGGAATGATGGGGCTGCTGGTTTTCTATGCCTGGCTCGGCTGGGTGGGCGGCGCCGGGCGGGTAGACCTCGGTCTGGACGGCATTGTGCCGCGCCGTACCGGCCTGATGACCGTTGATGCGCTGCTGGCAGGAAACGGACAGGTGTTCTGGAACGCCATTAATCATCTGATTCTTCCCGCCTCGCTGCTGGGTTTTCACTCGCTGGCTTATATCAGCCGTATGACCCGCAGCTTTATGCTGGCCCAGCTGTCGCAGGAGTTCATTATTACCGCGAGGGTGAAAGGGCTGACCGAGCGTCAGGTTATCTGGAACCATGCGTTTCGTAACATCCTCGTGCAGCTGCTGACGGTGGTGGCGCTGGCCTACGGCGCGCTGCTGGAAGGCGCGGTGCTGATTGAAACCGTCTTCTCATGGCCGGGTTTCGGCTCCTATCTTACCGGTAGCCTGCTGCTGGGCGATATGAATGCGGTGATGGGCTGCGTGCTGCTGGTGGGAGTGATCTTCGTGATGCTCAACCTGCTCTCCGACATGCTGTATCAATTCTTTGACCCGAGGACAAAATCATGACCGTTTCTCTGGATTCGCCGCTTTCGGGCGGTGCGGGCGAAGGCCGTCAGCGGCTGCAACGCGCGGCGGCGCGGGCCGTCGGGTTTATCGGCAAAATGGCGCGCAACCCGCTAACGGCCATCGGCGGAGGAATTATCTTTCTGCTGCTGGTGGTGGCGATTTTCGCGCCGCTGATTGCGCCTTATAACCCGCTGGTGCAGGACCTGAACAGCGCGCTGGTCGCGCCGAATGCGCAGCACTGGTTCGGCACCGATGAGTTTGGCCGGGATATCTTTAGTCGCCTGGTGTACGGCTCGCGCATCACGCTCTATATCGTGCTGCTGGTCTCGGTGACCGTCGGTCCGCTCGGGCTGCTGCTGGGCGTCAGCGCCGGCTATTTCGGCGGTAAAGTCGATATGGTGCTGATGCGCGTCACCGATATTTTCATCTCCTTCCCGAGTCTGGTTCTGGCGCTGGCGTTTGTCGCCGCCTTAGGGCCGGGGCTGGAGCATGTGGTTATCGCCATCACGCTTACCGCCTGGCCGCCGATAGCCCGTCTGGCGCGCGCCGAAACGCTCTCTCTGCGCCAGGCCGATTTTATCTCCGCCGTGCGTCTGCAGGGCGCTTCATCGTCCCGCGTCCTCTGGCGCCATATCGTGCCGCTGTGTCTGCCCTCGGTCATTATCCGTATCACCATGAATATGGCCGGGATCATTCTGACCGCGGCCGGTCTCGGCTTTCTCGGGCTCGGCGCGCAGCCGCCGGAGCCGGAGTGGGGAGCGATGATCTCCAGCGGGCGCACTTATATGATGGAGTGCTGGTGGGTCGTAACAATTCCGGGGCTGGCGATTCTGATCAACAGCTTAGCGTTCAACTTCTTAGGAGATGGCCTACGTGACATCCTCGATCCCCGCAGTGAATAATGCTCCGCTGCTCGACGTGCGCGATCTGTGCGTCGACTTTGTTAACGGCAGCGCAGTGACCCATGCCGTGCGCGGCGTCTCCTTCCAGCTGGGGCGCGAAAAGCTGGCGATTGTCGGCGAGTCCGGTTCGGGTAAGTCCACCGTTGGGCGCGCGCTGCTGCAGCTGCATCCGAAAAAGGCCCGCGTCAGCGCCAGCCGCATGCAGTTTGCCGACCTCGATCTGCAGCATCTTAGCGAAGCGCAGATGCGCGGCGTACGCGGCAAACGTATCTCTATGATTATGCAGGACCCGAAATATTCGCTTAATCCGGTGGTCTGCGTGGGTAAGCAAATCGCCGAGGCCTGGCTTACTCATCATCCCGGGCGCAAAGATGAGGCGAAAGCCAGGGCGCTGGAGATGCTGGAGGTAGTGCGTATTCGCCAGCCGGAGCGCGTTTATCAGCTTTATCCGCATGAAATATCCGGCGGACAGGGGCAGCGCATCATGATCGCCATGATGCTGATTACCGACCCGGAACTGATCATTGCCGATGAGCCCACCTCCGCGCTGGATGTGTCGGTGCGCCTGCAGGTGCTGGGCCTGCTGGATGACCTGGTTCAGTCGCGCGGGCTGGGGCTGATTTTTATCAGCCACGATATCAACCTGGTGCGCAGCTTCTGCGACCGCGTACTGGTGATGTACGCCGGACGGGTAGTGGAGTCCATTGCTGCTAAAGATCTCGATAACGCCCGTCATCCCTATACTCAGGGATTGATTAACTCGCTGCCGGATATGCAGCATCGTCGCCCGATACTGCCGGTGCTGCAGCGTCAGGCCAGCTGGTTAACGGAATAAGGAGCGGATGATGATTGAAGTTCAACATCTCAACCTCGCGTTTGGCGAGGGGGAGAAGCGTAACCAGGTGCTGTATGACGTCAGTTTCCACGTTAAGCCCGGCGAGATCTACGGTCTGGTAGGCGAGTCCGGCTCCGGTAAAACGACGGTGCTCAAGTGCCTGGCGGGGCTGTTTACCCACTGGCAGGGGGCGCTGGCCATCGATGGTCAGCGCTTAGGGCATGAAATTAGCCGCAGGCGCTGCCGTCAGGTGCAAATGGTATTTCAGGACCCCTACGGATCGCTGCATCCTCGTCACTCCATTGGCGATATCCTCGAAGAGCCGCTGCAGATCCATCGTATCAACGACCGCGACCGGCGGATCAATGCGCTGCTGGACAAAGTTGGCCTCAACCGTGCCTTTCGCGAGCGCTATCCGCATCAGCTCTCCGGCGGGCAGCGGCAGCGCGTGGCGATAGCCAGAGCGCTGATTCTTGAGCCTCAGGTACTGCTGCTGGATGAGCCGACGTCGGCGCTGGATGTGTCGGTGCAGGCGGAGATCCTCAATCTGCTGGCAGAATTGCAGCAGGAGGCTAAGCTCACTTACCTGATGGTTACCCACGATCTCGGGGTTATTGCCCATTTATGCCAGACCGTGGCGGTGATGCAGTACGGGAAGATCCTTGAAACCCTGACGGTCGATGCGCTGGTCAGCGGCGAGGCGCGGACGGCCTATACGCAGATGCTGGTCAACGCCAGTCGGCAATATACGCGCGAAATGGCGCGCGAGGTGGCGGCATACTAAGCTTTATGGCGCATTGTCACGTGGGAAATGCGCCCATTTTATAGATAAAACTTTGAAACGATATGTAGTTATAGTTATAAATATCGTCTATTAATGTAAATGTGGTATTTAGATCTAAAATGAAAGTATCTGTTGTGTGAATGCATCTTTTACGAATTATAACTTGTATTTATTATTTTTTTTGAAATAAATACCCATTTCAATTCGAAGTACAAAATATTCCGTTCTGTAAATTCATTTAAACCTTGCTAATAACAAGGAAAAACTGCGTATTACGCCTCCAGATCTGCTGAGTAATAGAGTAAACTCGCCTGCGAATAATCTTAATATGTCATCAACGTCATGGCGGATTACCCTATTTATAGTAGGGTACCCCCTGCCGCCCATCCACGTGATTACTATTCTCAGAGAACAGGATGGAAAAAATATATACGATTAATGGAAGAATTGCCTTTTTTCCTCAGCGTAGCGCTCTAATACTTATTGCTGACGAGACGAAAACGGTTTCCTTAAATATGCCGGCCAGCCGCTGTTTATTACTGCTTATTCAGCATGATGGCAATACTGTTGCCCGCGAAACCTTTGTTGAGGAAGTGTGGATAAAGCATGGCGCTCAGGTAACCAGCAACGGTTTTTACCAGAATATTTCCCTGTTACGTCGGGCATTTAAGGAGCTGGGGGTAGACGAGGATATTATTATTACGGTGCCGAGGGTAGGCGTCAGGCTGGATGCAACATTAACGGTTACGGAATCTCAGCCGCGCGATGTAGAGAAGGCACCGACGGCGGAGGAGCCACAAGCGCCCGTTGACGAGCCTGTTCATAAGGAGGTCGCAGCTGCGAGTTTGCCCGAAAAAAAGCGGTTAAGGCCGCGACGCTCTCTTTTGTGGGGGCTTGCGGCGCTGCTGAGTTGTCTGGTTTGTGGATTTGTTGCGTGGCAAACAGAATTCGAATCTTATTTGCAAAGTTATTCGCCCATAATTGCTAAATTTTCGCAACAATGTCACTTCTTTGCCAATAATGACGTAGTTGACCATGTTCGTCATGTCAATTTTATCAAGCGCAGTAAATTTGAATGCGAAGAATATCCATGGATTTATTTGACGCTTTATCCCGGGCAAGCGCGGGTGTCGGTGATTCGCTGCCGTCAGCCATTTAGTCAATGGCGTGATAATCAATGCCTCACCAAATATTACATTAAGGAGGTAGTCAATGCGCCGGCGTGAAATTAAATGGTTAATCGCTATCGTATTTATCGGAGTATTAAGCGGTATGACGATAAAATCCTGGCAATACTGGCAGCGCAATCATTTCCAGTGCAGCGGTGAGATGCGGCTATTAAACTCAGGTTATCAGGGCGATATTTCATTACGCTTCGTATTTGATAGCACCCGTGGGCTGGTGATTGTCCGGGGAGAGATTACGCCGCCGCAGGGTGAATCGTTTACCATCAACCAGAACATCTGGTTTAGCTTTACCCGCGACGGCCAGCACTACTTCCTGCGATCGGAAAGCGTCTCTGTCAGCATCGGCGAAACCGAGCAGGAGAAGCATATTAACAACATCCTGCCCAAGTTTTTCCTGCAGCAGCAGGTGCCGTTTTACCTTAATATTCAGCGGCTCAATCAACGAACCCGGCTGCTGTATACCAGCCGGGCGCCGTCTTTGCTTTGCGAAACCTGATCAACGCAACAGCGGGCAGTCGGGCGGCAGCCGGCAGCGCAGGGCCGCCGGTAACAGCTCCATGCGGAAAGTTTTGCCGGTCAGCGGTTCGCCGTCGAGGTTAAACGTCATCTCATGAGGGGCGGTGATCTCAAACCACGAGGAGACGCCGTCGACAATATTCGGCGAGTTTTCCGGATTCGCCAGGGTGCTGAAGAGGGCAGGGATCAGCTCTTCGCCGGTGAAAATGCGCAGATGCAGCAGGCCATCGTTAATCAACGCCTCCGGACACAGCTGCTGGCCGCCGCCCGCCTGGCGGCCGTTGCCGATGCCGATGACCAGCGCATCGCCCTGCCAGTGAAAGTTCTCTCCGCGGATCTCGCAGCGGTCCGGCTTCAGGGTATCCATGCGCATCAGGCCGTGGATTAAATAAGAGACACCGCCGAGCGCGGCTTTGAGCTTTTCCGGCGTTTCGGTGGTGATCCGGGTGCCGAACCCGCCGGTCGCCATATTAATAAAGCCGGTCTTATCATTAACCCGGGCGATATCTATCGGCACATCGCGGCCGACGATCGCCAGCTTCAGGGCGCTGGCCAGATCCTGCGGAATACCGACGCTGGTGGCGAAGTCGTTGGCCGTGCCCAGCGGTAAAATCCCCAGCGCCATCCTGCTGCCGCGCTCCACCAGCGCCGTCGCCACTTCATTAATGGTGCCGTCGCCGCCGCCGGCGATCACCGTTTCAACGTTCAGCTGCAGGGCTTCATCGATAAACCGCACGGCATCGCCCTTTTCCCAGGTGACGCGGACGTGAATATCGATCCCTTCGTCACGCAACAGGTTAACCGCCTCGCGTAGCTGCGGTTCATTGGCACCTTTGCCGTTAAGGATCAGTAAGCTGGCAGGAAACGTAGACATCATCAAGGGAACCTTTATTGCTCAATGTTGCATAAAGTGTACCGCATGACGCCAGCGAAGACCGGAGGAGAGACAAAAAAATAAGCCCGCGTAAGGGAGATTACGCAGGCTAAGGAGGTGGTTCCTGGTACAACTAGCATTTATGGGTTATGTTTTTCAGCGAAATGGATGATACCTGTTTCGATCGAAACGGTATGTGATCCGATTCTAATATCCTTACATCGTGAAAAAATAACGCAAATTAACTAGTTACCGTGCGGATTTCTGGTTGTCTGACCAGTAAAGTTGCGCATCAGCAGCGCATACTGCAGCGGCAGGTCATCCGGCACAGGCAACCATACGGTATAGCCGTCGCCCGGGGCCACTGGCATGGCTTCGCCTTTGCCATTTTCCATCTGCTCGAGGGTGAAGTTGACGTTACCCTGCGGGGTCATCAGTTCCAGACTGTCGCCAACGCTGAACTTATTTTTGACCGCCACTGCCGCCAGCGGGCCGTTACGCTCCCCGGTAAATTCGCCGACAAACTGCTGGCGCTCGGAGAGGGAGTAGCCGTACTCGTAGTTCTGATAATCGTCATGGGTATGGCGGCGCAGGAAGCCTTCGGTGTACCCGCGATGGGCCAGCCCTTCCAGCGTTTCCAGCAGGCTGGTATCGAACGGTTTGCCGGCGGCAGCGTCGTCGATCGCCTTGCGGTAAACCTGTGCGGTGCGCGCGCAGTAATAGAAGGATTTGGTGCGGCCTTCGATCTTCAGCGAGTGAACGCCCATCTGGGTCAGACGCTCAACGTGGGCGATAGCCCGCAGATCTTTCGAGTTCATGATGTAGGTGCCGTGCTCGTCCTCGAAGGCGGTCATGTACTCGCCCGGACGTTTGGCTTCCTCGATCATAAAGACTTTATCGGTCGGCGCGCCGATGCCGAGGGTTGGCTCCACGGTCTGCACCGGGATCGGCTCATATTTGTGGACGATGTTGCCGACGTCGTCCTCTTTGCCTTCCGCCACGTTATATTCCCAGCGGCAGGCGTTGGTGCAGGTGCCCTGGTTCGGGTCGCGCTTGTTGATATACCCGGAGAGCAGGCAGCGGCCGGAGTAGGCCATGCACAGCGCGCCGTGGACGAAAATCTCAATTTCCATCTCCGGCACCTGGCGGCGGATCTCCTCGATTTCATCCAGCGACAGTTCACGCGACAGGATCACGCGGGTCAGCCCCATCTGCTGCCAGAATTTGACCGTCGCCCAGTTGACGGCGTTGGCCTGCACCGAAAGATGGATCGGCATATCCGGAAAGTTTTCCCGCACCAGCATGATTAAACCCGGATCGGACATGATCAGCGCGTCCGGACCCATCTCCACCACCGGCTTCAGATCGCGAATAAACGTTTTCAGCTTGGCGTTATGCGGGGCGATGTTGACCACCACATAGAATTTTTTACCCAGCGCGTGGGCTTCATTGATGCCGAGCTGCAGATTTTCGTGATTGAATTCGTTGTTACGCACGCGCAGCGAGTAGCGCGGCTGGCCGGCATAAACGGCATCGGCGCCATAGGCGAAAGCGTAACGCATATTCTTCAGCGTTCCCGCCGGGGAAAGGAGTTCTGGTTTAAACATGGTGTTCTCGTTCTGATGACAGGTCAGATTCGCCGCACCCGGTACGGCGAGTTGGGGGAGTGTCCCCACATTAAGGGCGGGCATTGTAGCGCCGCGGCGAAGGGGAGTAAATATCAGATGGGTATCTTTCAGCATGGCTAATTTGTTTGCCATTTTGAACCTGGGCAGTGCTCGTACTGACAGCACTAATAACGCCTGGTGGGATAGGCTCTATGGAATTCCCCCGGGTTGCGGCGTAAACGCCTTACCCGGGCTACGGATTGCAGACGGCGGTGAACGTGTAGCCCGGCTAAGCGCAGCGCGAGCCGGGAAAAGGCTAACTACGCCAGCCGGCAGGCGTCCGCTTCCCAGCGATAGCCAACGCCGTATACGGCGCGGATAAACGACTGTTCGGCGTCCAGCGCCTCCAGTTTGCGCCGCAGGTTCTTGATGTGGCTGTCGATGGTGCGGTCGGTCACTACCCGATAGTCGTCATACAGATGGTTGAGCAACTGTTCGCGGGAGAAGACCTTCCCCGGCTCCTGGGAGAGGGTTTTCAGCAGCCGGAACTCGGCGGGGGTGAGGTCCAGCAGCTTGTCGCGCCATGAGGCCTGAAAACGCCCCTCGTCGACAATCAGCGGGCTTTGGGCGTCCAGCGCCTGCAGGTCGCGCTGCGGCTTGCAGCGGCGGAGGATGGTTTTCACCCGGGCGACCACTTCCCGCGGGCTGTAGGGCTTGCAGATATAGTCGTCGGCGCCGATCTCCAGCCCCAGCAGGCGGTCGATCTCTTCGATTTTCGCCGTCACCATCACCACCGGAACGTCGGAGAAGCGGCGGATTTCCCGGCACAGCGTCAGGCCGTCGGTGCCGGGCAGCATCAGATCCAGCAGGATCAGGTCCGGCGGGGTCTGCCGAACGTAGGGCAGGACCTTGTCGCCATGGTTAATCAGCGTAGGCGCATAGCCGGCGGCCTGCAGATAATCAATCAGCAGCTGGCCGAGCTTGGGTTCATCTTCCACGATCAGAATGCGCGGGGTGTTTTCATCTACAGGCAATTCAGTCATACGTCTCTCGGTAAATCATGTTCCAGAGGTAACTCAACTTTAATGCTAACCCCGCCAAAAGGCGAATGGTCGGCGCGCAGGGCGCCGCCGTGGGCCGCTACGATATTGAGGCAAATCGCCAGCCCGAGGCCAGAGCCGCCGCTGGCGCGGTTGCGCGATCCTTCCGCCCGATAAAAGCGTTCGCACAGGCGGGCCAGCTGCTCATTGCTGACCCCGGGGGCGCTGTCGGCGAAGTCGATCACCAGCATCCGTCCGCTGCGGCGGGCGGTAATGTGCAGGCTGCCGCCGCTGTCGGTATAGCGCAGGCTGTTCTCCAGCAGATTGTTGAAGAGCTGCATCAGGCGGTCGCGGTCGCCGAAGATCATTGCCTGCTCCGGGAGCGACACCTGAATGCTCAGCTGCCGGCCGGCGAAGCGCTCGCGAAACGCGCCTGCGGCCACCTCCAGCAGGGTGATGATATCCAGCGAGGTTTTCTGGTAGGCCAGCGCGCCCTCATCGGACATCGACAGCTGGTGAAGGTCGTCCACCAGCTTGGTGAGGGTGGCGACCTCGGCCTGCAGGGAGGGAATGGACTCAGGAGTGAAGCGCCGGACCCCGTCCTGAATCGCCTCCAGTTCGCCGCGCAGCACCGCCAGCGGGGTACGCAGTTCATGGGAGATGTCGGCCATCAGATCGCGACGCATCTGCTGGTTGCGCTCCAGGGTGCTGGCGAGCTGGTTAAAATCCTGCGCCAGGCGGCCGAGCTCATCGCCGCCGGTCACCGTCACGCGGGTGGAAAAGTCGCCCGCCGCCAGCTTATGGGTGCCTTCCACCAGCCGCTTCACCGGCGCCAGCAGGCCGCGGGCCAGCGGGAAGGTGGCCAGCGCGGCAAGCAGGGTGGCAAGGGCAACGATCAGCCAGCTGGTGCGCTTCTGCTGCCGGTCGAAGTTAATGTCGGTATTGCGGGTTAGCCTTTCCACCGGCGAGGCGATCACTCTGCCTACCTCCACGCCGTTGACCATAATGCTGCGCTGGCTGCCGTCCTCCGGCACGCGCTCGCGGGGGCCAACCAGCACGCGGCCAGACTGATCGACCACCCAGAACATGGTGCGCCAGCCGTGGGGCGGCATTTCCGGCCTCGGGCGCGGGCCGTCAGGGGGGCCATCCGGCGGCGGCCCGTCCGGACCGGCGTCCGGCGCGTCCATCGCCCCCGGCTTCATGGCGTGCCCCGGCGGCGAGCGGTCGTCATTATCCCGTTCGAAGGTGCGCAGCAGCTGGAAGATAAAGCGGTCGTTGTTGCGCAGAAACGCCCAGCTGCCGTGCTGGGCATACTGCTCGCTCAGCGCGTCGCTGAGCATGGTTAACCGCTGCTCATTGCCGCGCTTGATGTAATCGATAAACCCGCGTTCGAAACTGATGCGCACCGCCCAGTGCATGCTGATCAGCAGCACGATGCAGGTGGCGAAAATAGCGAGGAACAGCTTGCCGGTAATGCCCGGGCGCCAAAATTTCACGATCCACTCCTGTTGCGTCGACGGATGACGGTATTGCTGCCGACGTCATCCGGTACCCGGGAAAAGATGAGCGCTGGCAGGGCGATGATCGCCGCCATGCTCAGATAGGTATAGAGAAAGACCTGATGGGTGCTGGCGGCGTCGAGGCTCATATGCTGCTGGCCGTACAGCCCCAGCAGCAGCCCGGCGATGGTCACGCCAATACTCATCGACAACTGCATCACCATCGACAGCAGACTGTTGCCGCTGCTGGCCAGATCGTCGGGGAGATCTTTCAGGGTCAGGGTATTCATCGAGGAGAAGCGGCTGGCGTTGATCATCCCCTGCAGAAACAGGATCAGCGGCAGCACGTAATACCAGCCCGCCAGGGCGCTAAACATAAACAGCAGGCTGACCGCCGCCAGCCCCAGAGTGCTGGCGACCAGCACCCGACGATAGCCGAAGCGGTTGACCACCTGGACCACGATCCGCTTCATCCCCATGCTGCCGAGCACCATCGGGATCATCATCAGCCCGGCGTGGAAGGGGCTAAAGCCGAGGCCGATCTGCAGAAACACCGGGGTCATAAACGGCAGCATGCCGCTGCCGATGCGCGCGGCGAAGCTGCCGCCGAGGCCAAGGGAGAAGGTGCGGTTGCGAAACAGGTTGAGGCTGAACAGCGCCCGGGCGTTACCGCGGGCATGCCACAGGTACAGCAGCAGGGCGGCGAGGCCGATGGCCACCAGTCCCGCCAGCCAGGCGGGGGAAATGCCGAGCCCTTTCTGGCCGTCCAGGGCCAGGGTCAGGGTCGCCATCCCGGCCGCCAGCAGCACAAAGCCGGCGAGATCGAAGCGCCGGGTCTGCATGGTGTAGTTGGGCATCAGGCAGAGGGTGGCGATGGCCCCGACGATCCCCACCGGAATGTTAATGAGGAAGATCCAGTGCCAGGAGGCGTACTCCACCAGCACCCCGCCCAGCGCCGGGCCGAGCAGGGGGCCGACCTGCCCCGGCAGGGTAACGAAGGTCATCGCCGCCATGTACTGATCGCGCGGGACGATCTTCATTACCGTCAGGCGGCCGACCGGCACCATCATTGCGCCGCCGACCCCCTGCAGCACCCGGGCCATTACCAGCTGGTCGAGGGTACTGGCCTGGGCGCAAAACAGCGATCCGGCGGTAAACAGCACGATGGCGGTAAAGAAAATATTGCGCACCCCGACCCGGTCAGCCAGCCAGCCGCTGGCCGGGAGCATCACCGCCACCGTCAGGACATAGGAGACGATGATCATATGCATATGCAGCGGACTCTCCCCGAGGCTTTTGGCCATCGAGGGGAGGGCGGTGTTGACGATGGTGGTGTCCAGCGACTGCATAAAGAAGCCGAACGCCACTATCCATAGCTGCCAGCGCACGCTGGCCGGGAGGTCTGTCATCTTATTCGCTTACCGGTTGAGTGGAATGACGCGAAAAACGCAGCCGCAAACGGTCAAAGAAAAGATAGACCACCGGCGTGGTGTAGAGCGTTAACAGCTGGCTCATCACCAGACCGCCGACGATGGTGATCCCCAGCGGCTGGCGCAGCTCGGAGCCGTCGCCGCCGGAGAGCACCAGCGGCAGGGCGCCGAACAGCGCGGCGAGGGTGGTCATCATAATCGGCCGGAAACGCAGCAGGCAGGCCTGGAAAATCGCCTCTTCCGGCGTCAGGTTGCCGGTGCGCTGCGCCTCAAGGGCAAAATCAACCATCATGATGGCGTTTTTCTTCACGATGCCAATTAATAACATGATCCCGATAAGGGCGATGAGGCTGAACGGGGCATCGAATATCTCCAGCGCCAGCAGCGCGCCCACCCCGGCGGAGGGCAGCGTCGAAAGGATGGTCAGCGGATGCACATAGCTCTCGTAGAGCATCCCCAGCACGATATAGACCGTGGCGATGGCCGCGAGGATCAGGATCACCTGCGCGTTCATGGTCTGCTGGAACACCTGAGCGGTACCGGCAAAGGAGCCGCGTACGGTGGACGGCACCCCGAGCTGGGTCATCGCGCGGTTAATCGCCTCGCTGGCTTCTGACAGCGAGCGGCCGGTGGGCAGGTTAAAGGAGATAGTGGACGCCGCCGACAGCCCCTGGTGGTTCACCGACAGCGGGGCGTTGGCTGGCTGCCATTTGGCGAAGTAGGCCAGCGGGATCGGCTTGCCCTCGCTGTTGATGACAAACATCTTATCCAGGGCGCTGACGTCCTGGGTATAGGCCGGGTCGACCTGCATCACCACTTTATACTGGTTCAGCGGCTGGTAGATGGTGGAGATCTGCCGCTGGCCGAAGGCGTTGTTCAGCAGGTTGTTGGCGTCCTGAACGCTGATGCCAAGGCGCGACATGGTATCCCGGTCATAGACGAGGTCCATTTCGGCGCCATTGTCCTGCTGATCCGAGTTGACGTCCGCCAGCTCAGGCAGCGCCGCCAGCGCTTTGCGGATCTTCGGCTCCCACTCGCGCAGCGCCGACAGGTCATCGGACAGCAGGGTGTACTGATAGCTGGCGTTCGACTGCCGGCCGCCGACGCGGATATCCTGCACCGCCATCAGGAACAGATTGGCCCCGGGCTCGTTGGCCAGCTTTTTGCGCAGCCGGTCGATCACCTGCTGCGCCGTCTCGTGGCGCTGGTCGCGCGGCTTGAGGGTGATAAACATCATCCCGCTGTTGACCCGCGAGCCGCCGGTAAACCCGGTGACGTTATCCACCGCCGGATCTTCGCGAATGATCTGCATAAAGTCCTGCAGCTTGCCGCGCATCGCCTGGAAGGAGATGCTCTGGTCGGCCTGAATGCCGCCCATCAGCACCCCGGTGTCCTGCTCCGGGAAGAAGGTTTTCGGGATCGAGATATAGAGCCAGACGCTGAGGGCGATGGTGCCCAGCACCACCAGGCCGGTCAGGCGGCTGTGCTTCAGCACCCATTTTAACGACTTACCATAGCCACCCTGCATGGCCACCAGCAGGCGGCCAAAGCCGCGGTTGCGCGTCGGCTGGTGGGGTTTGCCGCTTTTCAGCAGCCAGCCGCACATCATCGGCGTCAGGGTAAGGGAGACCGCCAGCGAGATGCCGATCGCCACCGACAGGGTGACGGCGAACTCGCGCAGCAGGCGGCCGGGCAGGCCGCCCATCAGCAGCAGCGGCAAAAACACCGCCACCAGCGACAGGCTCATCGACAGGACGGTAAAGCCGACCTCGCGGCTCCCCTGCAGCGCCGCCTGCAGCGGTTTCATCCCCGCCTCCAGATGGCGGGAGATATTTTCCAGCACCACGATGGCGTCATCGACCACGAAGCCGGTGGCAATGGTCAGCGCCATCAGCGACAGGTTGTTAAGGCTGAAGCCGCACAGGTACATGGCGGCGAAGGTACCGATCAGCGAAACCGGAACCGCCACCGCCGGGATCAGCGTCGCGCGCCCGGATCGCAGGAAGAGGAAGACCACCAGGATCACCAGCGCCACCGAGATCACCAGCGTCTGCTCCACCTCCTCCAGCGAGGCGCGAATAGTCGGCGAGCGGTCCTGGGCGATCTGCAGATCGATGGCCGCCGGAATGGTCTGCTGCAGCTCCGGCAGGCGGGCGCGGATGCTGTCCACTGTCTGGATGATATTGGCTTCCGGCAGTTTGCGGATCATCAGCAGGATCGCCGGTTTGGCGTTGGTCATCCCGGCGTTGCGCACATCCTGCACCGAATCCGAGACGGTGGCGACATCCCCCAGCCGCACCGCGGCGCCGTTCTGGTAGTGGACGATCAGCGGCTGATAGTCGGCGGCGGTCTTCAGCTCATCGTTGGTCTGCACCTGCCAGCGGTGGGCGCTGTCCTCCAGCGCCCCCTGCGGTTTGCGTACGTTAGCGTCGCTGATGGCGGTGCGCACCGCGTCCAGCGACACGCCCTGGTTGAACAGCGCCTGCGGATTGAGATCGACGCGCACCGCCGGCAGGGAGCTGCCGCCGACGTCGACATCGCCGACGCCGTCGATCTGCGCGATGGTCTGCGCCAGCTGGGTGGAGGCGAAATCATACAGCTCACCCTGGGAGTAGGTGTCCGAGGTCAGCGTCAGGATCATGATGGGCGCATCCGACGGGTTGGCTTTGCGGTAGGTCGGCCGGCTCGGCATCCCGCTCGGCAGCAGGCTTTGCGCGGCGTTGATCGCCGCCTGCACGTCGCGCGCCGCGCCGTTGATATCGCGGTCGAAGTTAAACTCGAGAATGATGCGGGTGCTGCCGAGCGAGCTGGAGGAGGTCATCTCATTGACCCCGGCAATCCGCCCCAGGGAGCGCTCCAGCGGGGTGGCCACCGACGAAGCCATGGTCTCCGGCGAGGCCCCCGGCAGCGAGGCGCTGACCATGATCACCGGGAAATCCACCTGCGGCAGCGGGGCCACCGGCAGCAGCCGGAAGCCGAGAATGCCGCACAGGGTGATGGCCAGCGAGATGAGGATCGTCGCCACCGGGCGGTAAATGAAGAGGGCGAAAAACTTCACTTACGCCTCCTCTTCCTGACGCGGGAAGCGACGCTTCAGATGCAGCGACAGGCGGTCGAACAGCAGGTAGATCACCGGGGTGGTGAACAGGGTCAGCACCTGGCTGAGCATCAGACCGCCGACCATGCCGATCCCCAGCGGACGCCGCAGCTCGGCGCCGACGCCGGTGCTCAGCATCAGCGGCAGGGCGCCGAGCAGGGCGGCGAGGGTGGTCATCAGGATCGGGCGAAAACGCAGCAGACAGGCCTGATAGATCGCCTCCCGCGGCGGCATACCCTGCTCGCGCTCGGCGGCCAGCGCGAAGTCGATCATCATGATGGCGTTCTTCTTCACGATGCCGATCAGCAGAATAATGCCGATGATGGCGATCACGTCCAGCTCGCTGCCCGCCAGCCACAGCGCCAGCAGCGCCCCGACCCCGGCGGTGGGCAGGGTGGAGAGAATGGTGATCGGATGGATAAAGCTCTCATACAGCACCCCCAGCACGATATACATCGCCACCACCGCGGCCACGACCAGCCAGACGGTGCTGCCCAGCGCCGACTGGAAGGCCAGCGAGCTGCCCTGGAACTGAGTGCGGATATCGGTCGGGAAATCCAGCGACTGTTCGGCGGCGAGGATCGCCTCCACCGCTTCGCCGAGCGAATAGCTGTCCGGCACGTTAAACGAGATGGTGGTCACCGGGAACTGATCGAGGTGGTTCACCGACAGCGGGGTAAAGCGCTGCTCCACCGTGGCGATGGCGGTCAGCGGCACAATGCCGCCGTCGCTGCTGGTCAGGCGGATATTATCCAGCGCCGCCAGGCCCGGCGTCGCTTCGGTATCCTGCTCAAGCACCACGCGATACTGATTCGCCTGGGTGTAAATGGTGGAGATCAGCCGCTGGCCGAAGGCGTTGTACAGCGCGTTATCGACGTCCGCCATCGAGATACCGAGGCGGCTGGCGCTGTCCCGGTCCACCTTGATGTAGGCGGCCAGGCCTTTGTCCTGCCAGTCGCTGCTGACGTCGGCCAGCTGCGGCTGAGCCTGCAGGCGGCTGAGCAGCGGCGGCACCCAGGTGCTCAGCGCCTCGAGAGAGTTCGCCTGCAGTGTGAACTGGTACTGGGTGCGGCTCACCGTGGTGTCGATGGTCAGATCCTGGGTCGGCTGCAGATAGAGCGCCACGCCTGGGACGCCGGCCACCGCCTGCTGCAGACGGCTAATCACCGTCTGAACGCGGTCGTCGCGTTCATCCAGCGGCTTGAGGTTGATCTGCAGGCGGGCGCTGTTCAGCGCCGGGTTGGTGCCGTCGACGCCGACGAACGAGGTCAGGCTCTCCACCGCCGGATCCTTGAGGATAATGTCGGAAACCTGCTGCTGGCGCTGGGCCATGCTGGCAAAGGAGACCGACTGCGGCGCCTGTAGGGTGCCCTGGATAATGCCGTTATCCTGGATCGGGAAGAAGCCTTTGGGAATAAAGATCCACAGCAGGATCGACAGCGCCAGGGTGCTCAGGGCGACGCCGAGCGTCAGCCACGGATGGTTCAGCACCCGGCTCAGCCAGCGGCCATAGACGGCGATCACCCGGTCAAAGAAGCGCTCGCTGGCCCGCGAGAAGCGGTTCTGCTTGCGCAGCGATTCGTGGCTTAACATGCGGGCGCACATCATCGGCGTCAGGGTCAGGGAGACCACCGCCGAGATCAGGATAGCGACGGCGAGGGTGACGGCGAATTCGCGGAACAGGCGGCCGACGATATCGCCCATAAACAGCAGCGGGATCAGCACCGCGATCAGCGAGAAGGTGAGGGAGATAATGGTGAAACCAATTTCCCCTGCGCCTTTCAGCGCGGCGGCCAGCGGTTTCTCGCCTTTTTCGATATAGCGCGAGATGTTCTCGATCACCACGATGGCGTCATCCACCACAAAGCCGGTGGCGATGGTGAGGGCCATCAGCGTCAGGTTGTTGATGGAGAAGTCGAGGAACACCATCACCGCGAAGGTGCCCACCAGCGACAGCGGCACCGCGACGCCGGGAATAATGGTCGCCGGGACGTTGCGCAGGAACAGATAGATGATCATCACCACCAGGGCGATGGCCAGCATCAGCTCAAACTGCGTGTCGCGCACCGAGGCGCGAATATTGGTGGTCCGGTCGGAAAGAACCTGCACCTTCACCGATTTTGGCAGGCTCTCGGTGAGCTGCGGCAGCATCTGGCGAATGCTGTCGGCGGTGTCGATAATGTTGGCCCCCGGCTGACGCTGGACATTCATCACGATGGCCCGCTGCTGGTTGGCCCACGCCCCCAGCCAGCTGTTCTCTGCGCCTTGTTCGACGCTGGCGACGTCGCCAAGGCGGATCGGCGCCCCGTTCTGATAAGCGATAATCAGCCGGCGGTAATCTTCCGCCGACTGCATCTGATCGTTAGCGGAAAGCGTCACCGCGCGGGCCGGGCCGTCGAGGCTGCCTTTCGCGGAGTTAACGTTGGCGCTGGTGATGGCGGTGCGCACGGTTTCGCTGGTCAGGCCGAGGGCGGCGATGGCCTGGGCGTTCAGCTTGACCCGCACCGCCGGGCGCTGGCCGCCGGCGAGGGTCACCAGACCGACGCCGGAAACCTGAGAAATCTTCTGCGCCACCCGGGTCTCCACCATATCCTCCACCTGGGTCATCGGAATGGCCGAGGAGGTGACGGCGAGGGTCATGATCGGCGGATCCGCCGGGTTAACCTTGCTGTAGACCGGCGGGTTGGGCAGATCGCTCGGCAGCAGGTTGGTGGCGGCGTTAATGGCCGCCTGCACTTCCTGCTCGGCGACGTCCAGCGGCAGGGTCAGCTGGAACTGGAGCGTGACGACCGAGGCGCCGCCGGAGCTTTGGGAGGACATCTGCTTAAGGCCGGACATCTGGCCGAACTGGCGCTCCAGCGGGGCGGTGATGGCGGAGGTCACCACGTCCGGGCTGGCGCCCGGATAGAGGGTGACCACCTGGATGGTCGGGTAATCGACCTCCGGCAGGGCGGAGACCGGCAGAAAACGGTAGCCGATGATCCCGGCCAGCAGGATCGCCACCATCAGCAGCGTGGTGGCCACCGGACGCATAATAAATAGCCGGGACGGGCCGCCGGTGCGGCCTGGAGGTAACACCTGCATCAGGAACGCGCTCCGTGTTTACCGCTCTGGCGCGGGGCGGGCTGCGCCTGCTCGCCGCTGCTGGCGGTGACAACTTCCACTTTCGCCCCTTCGGTCAGGCGGTCAATCCCGTCGGTGACCACGCGATCCCCGGCGGAAAGCCCGGCGCTGATGACCACTTTCTGGCTGTCCTGAATCCCCGGAGTGACGCTGTGTTTGCTGACCTTATTCTCATCGTTCAGCACCCATACAAAATGCCCTTCGTTGCCCATCTGCAGGGCGGCGGCAGGGATCACCACCGCGTTCTGCTGGGTATCCACCAGCAGGCGGGCGTTAACGAACTGGTTGGGGAACAGGGCGTCGTCCAGATTGCTAAAGCGCGCCTTCAGCTTGATGGTCCCGGTGGTCGCATCGATCTGGTTGTCGAGGCTCTGCAGCTCCCCGACGCTGATTTTCTGCTTATTGGTGCGGTCCCAGGCTTCGACGCTGAGCGCTTTGCCCGCTTTCTGCGCCTGCACCACCGTGGCGATGGTGCTTTCCGGCAGGGTAAAGACCACGTCGATCGGGTGCGTCTGGGTGAGAACCACAATCCCGGTGGTATCCCCGCTGGAAATCTGGTTGCCAATATCCACCTGCTTTAAGCCGACGCGGCCGTCAATCGGCGCGGTGATGCGCGTCCAGTCGAGCTGCAACTGGGCGCTGGCGACGGCCGCTTCATCGGCCTTCACGGTGCCGGCGGATTCCACCACCAGCGACTGCTGGGTGTCGAGCTCCTGGCGGGAGACGAGGTTGGTTTTCACCAGCTGCTGGTAACGGGCCAGATCGCGGCGGGCGTTGGCCAGGGTGGCGTTATCTTTCGCCAGCTGACCCTGCGCCTGGGCGAGGGCCACCTTAAACTGGCTGGGGTCGATCTGCGCCAGCAGATCGCCGGCTTTGACCTGCTGCCCCTCCTGGAAGTGAAGGCTCAGCAGCTGGCCGTCGACCCGGCTGCGGACGGTGACGGTATTGGCCGCCGTCACGGTACCCAGTCCGGTAAGATAGCGCGGCACCGCTTGTTCGGTCGCGGTGGCGGCCTGCACCGGCGCCAGCGCGCCGCCAAAGCGACCATGGCGCGCGCCGCCCGGCCCCTGCGGACCCTGCCCGGCGGCGGGCGTCCCGCTGCCGCTCGTTCCACGATCGTGCCAGAACCAGTAGGCGGTCCCGGCGATAATCACTACCGCCAGCGCGGCGCCCCAACGACGTATGTTACTGCCTTTCATTAGTTTACGGTCTCATCCTGAAGCGTTTCGCTGAATGATACTAGTTTAGTGAGGGAAGGGGCCGTAAAAATGGAGGAATTATGAAAAGAAGGTTGAGAAATGTCTGGATAACGGCGGCGATGGCGGGCGGTCTCGCCGCCGATTTCCGGGGTGATATCAACTTTTAGTTTAAAAAAGTAAAAAATAGTTGTATCCGCAAGGGCTTTAATTAGATTTATGCGGTGAATAAATCAGTGCATTTCCATAATAATAAAATATGCACTTAAAAATCAACGTGTTGAATAATCAGGGGTCATTGCTGTGGCAAACGCAAACAAACTCACGCTCTTCATCGTCATTTTTATGCTGATGGGGATCCTCTCCGGCGCGGCTATCCATGCCTACGCGACGCCGACCACCATCTCCGCATGGGCAGACAACATCACGCTGCTGACCGATCTGTTTCTGCGCTTAATCAAAATGGTCATCGCGCCGTTGGTGTTCAGCACCCTGACGGTCGGTATTATGCGCCTCGGCGAGACGGCGACCATTGGCCGGGTGGGCGGTAAGGCGATGGTGTGGTTTATCACCTCTTCGGTATTATCCATTCTCGTCGGGCTGGTGATCGTCACCTTCCAGCACCCGGGCGCCGGGCTAAACCTGACGGTGCCGAAAGAGGCCGTGGATACCGGCCTGGCGGTCAGCGGCATGACCCTGAAAGGGTTCCTGTCGCATACCATACCCACCAGCATCACCGAGGCGATGGCCAACAACGAGATCCTGCAGATCGTGGTGTTCTCGATGTTCTTTGGCATCGCCGGCGCGTCGCTGGGGGAGAAGTTTAATGCGCCGCTGGTGGCGGCTCTTAACGTGGTGTCGCACATTATGCTGAAGGTGACGGGCTATGTGATGTACGTTGCGCCGCTGGCCATCTTCGCCGCCATCTCGTCGGTGATTGCCTCGCAGGGGCTGGGAATTTTGCTCAACTACGCGTCGTTCATTGGCGGTTATTACCTGGCGGTGCTGCTGACCAGCGCGGTGCTGATTGCCGTCGGCTATATGGTGCTCAAGAAAGAGGTCTTCCGCCTGCTGAACATGCTGAAAGATCCGGTGCTGGTGGCCTTTACCACCAGCAGCTCGGAAGCGGCCTATCCGAAGACCCTCGAGCGGCTGGTGAAGTTTGGCTGTTCGCGCAATATCGTCTCGTTCGTCCTGCCGATTGGTTACTCATTTAACCTCGTCGGCTCGATGGTTTACTGCTCCTTCGCCGCGATGTTTATCGCTCAGGCCTATAACGTGTCGCTGAGCTTCAGCGAGATGACGGTCATGATGCTGACCCTGATGCTGGCCTCAAAAGGCATCGCCGGGGTGCCGCGCTCGGCGCTGGTGGTGCTGGCGGCCACCATTCCCAGCTTCCATATTCCGGTTGCCGGGATCCTGCTGCTGATGGGCATCGACCACTTCCTCGATATGGGGCGCTCCGCCATCAACGTGCTGGGCAACGGCATCGCCACCGCCATGCTGTCGAAAAACGAAGGTCTGCTCACCGACGAGGAAGCGCAGCCGGACTGGGAAGCGGAGAAAGTGGAAGCCTGATCCTGCCGCGCCCTCGCGCAGAGGGCGCCATTCCACATGGAAAAAAAGACCCCTGACAGGCACGTCAGGGGCAATGTGACGAAGTATCAGTTTTCCTCGTAAATAGTCTTTTTTCTTATATAAAGGCGCGCGGTAACGTCTTTATACCGAGGAAGCGTCAGAGTTTAACGTTATGTCTGGCAGCGCTGGCGCTTTTTTAGCATTCAGCGGCTATTTTCAGATTTCCGACAATATAGTCAGGTGAAAATCTTATTTTCTTCTGCACGCTATTTGCCTACCAGCGCTCACGTAACAGATTCATAAACTGGAAAAAGTCGTGGTTATTATTCAGGCTGTATTTTTCCATAATCTTATTCTTATGATAAGCGGCGGTGCGGGGGCTGACGCGCTGCAGGGCGGCGATTTTACTCATATCGAGACCTTCGAGAATACCGTGCACCACGGCGGTCTGGGAGCGCGACAGCACGCGATGCGGGCAGCTGGCGCAGCTGAGCTCCCGGCCTGCGTCGTCGGTGGCCGAAGGCGTCATACAATGCTGGAGCTCGCTTTTAATAATCGTCAGCAGTTGCGGAATACTGGCCGTCTTTAGCGAGACAAAAATGACCCCTTTCAGGCAGTTAATCATGAAATCCTCTTCCGGCAGCTGGTCGTAGCTGTGGAGGATAATCAGCGAACTGCCTTTTTTCCTGTTTTTAATCAGCGTATTGCACAGGTAGATTTCGCCGGGGATCACTTCGCAAATGATGATGTCTTCCCCTGACAGGTCATTATTCCGCCAGGAAAAGCGCGCCCGCTGATCGCCCCGGGTGAGGTCATTGACCATGGCGACCAGCGATTCACGGACAAAGGTGTTACGGGTATTGATGGTGACATTAATGTTTCTCATGGCGTTATTTCCTTACGCAAAAACATAACGCCATGCTGTGACACATCCTCCGGGCGTATGCGGTGTGTTGACTGTATTAAAGTGCCTACAATATGTTTTTATTATTCTACAGTGAATTATTTACGACGCATTGAACGCTTATCGTTGAAGGTAAATTTCTGCCGTCTCCTGTCTTTCAGATAGGAAATAAAACTGTATACAGAGATGCTGAAGAAAAAAATGCATAGCAATAAAACTAACCACGTTTGCATGGCCATTGTTTATACCTTGTTTGTGTTGCATGGTGTCAGAATTTGCCGCGAACGGCTAATACGTTTTGTTATATGCTTTTCTGTCCAATGAAAATCATACGACATCATCCTTATGTAGTAGCACTATAAGAAAGTTCTTAAGGTTATCGTCAGTCTCATTCCTCTCATTTCTCTCAGAAAATGAGAAAAATTAACACTTGCGAGTCATTCATATCCAGCATGGCCGCCGACATACCCCGTCCATCAGGAAATAAAGGCCAGCCCCTTACCAAAGATGGCGCGTACGGGCAGGTGGATCCCCTGCTGGCGAGCCTTGTGGCGCAGGCGGCTAACCACCACGTCGATGCGGTGCAGGTCAGGCTCGCTTTCATGGGCGAACAGGCAGGCATGGAGATCCAGCTTGCTGCACACTTCGTTGCGATTGCGCATTAAGAGCTCCACCAGGCGATATTCCTGCTGGGTTAACTCCAGCGTCCGGGCGTCGGGTGAGATCAGTTTATCTTCGTTCAGACGCCACAGCCCGGTGGCGGGGGGAGAGACGGCGCTGGCCGTCTCCGGCGACGGGGAGGCCGCCGGGCGATCCTGTTGCAGGCGGGCGCCGAGGGCGGTCAGGGTCTCCGCGAGGTGGGCGAAGTTAACCGGCTTGATCAGATAGGCATCGGCCCCGAGGCTCAGCGCCTGCAGTTTATCCTGCTGCTGGCCGCGGGCGCTGACCACCACCAGACCGTAGTGCCCCAGCTCGTGCAGGTAGCTCAGCACGCTGAAGCCATCCTCGCCGGGCAGACCGATATCAATCAGCACGATGTCCACCGGATGGCTGTGCAGCTGCCGCCAGAAGGCTTCGGCGCTGCACGTCCCCCAGACCTCGAAGCCGCGATAGCCCAGCCAGGCCAGCAGTTCATCCAGCAGATCGGGGTTATCTTCTATTATCGCCAGCCGTAAAGCCATGCGTCGTTCTCCTCTTAAGCAACCGTGGGGAGGGTGAGAATAAAGGTGCAGCCGTCCGGGCCATGCTCGGCCAGCCACAGTTTGCCATCATGAGCCTGCACGATCTGGCGCGCAACATACAGTCCGAGACCGGTGCCGCCCGGCACTGGTGACGTATGTTCCCCGCGTCGGTAGCGCTCAAAGATCAGTTCCGCCTGCCCGGCGGGGAGGCCAGGACCGTAGTCGCGAATGCGCAGCTCTGTTTGCCCGGCATCGGCGTGAATATCGATGGTGATTTCGCCCGGCGGCGAATACTTGACCGCGTTATCCAGCAGGTTGGCGATGGCGATGCACAGCAGGCCGGCGTCGGCCTGTAGCTGCGGACTTTCCACCGCGCCGTGATGGCGAATGTTCAGGTAATGGTCGTGAGAGATAGCCACTACCGAGGCCGCCATAGTGATCACCGTCAGCAGGGCGGTCTGCTGGCGGTCGACGTGCAGATCGTGGGAAGCGAGCCGGGCGTCGGCGAGGCAGTTATCGGTGAGCTGCACCAGACGGGTGGCGGCGCGGCCGATGCGATCGAAGCGCGCCTCCTGGCTGGCCGACGCCGCCGAGAGGCGGAGATTCTCCAGCGCGGCCTGGATCACCGCCAGCGGGGTGCGGAATTCATGCGCCACCATGCCCATAAACTGCCGCTGGTGGAAGCTGGCCTCACGCTCGATCTGCAGCTCGCGCGCCAGGCGCTGCTTCTGCTCCAGCTGGCGGTTTTCAGCCCGTACCCGCAGGATGGCAATGATCAGCACCGTAATGATGTGGACGATCAGCGCATACTGCCAGAGGGAATAGATCGCCATATGAAACGGGATAATACCGTGGATCGACAGCTGCACCAGCACCGCGGCGGCGACATAGAACGGCGGCAGGAGCCCCAGCAGGAGAGTGTTGCGGTCGATAGCTTTTTTGCGCCACAGCCACCAGGAGGTGAACAGCAGCACCGGAGTGATAATGATAAAGATCACCCCTTCAATCTGCATGGCGAGGCCGTAAAACCCCAGCGGAATGCTGACCTGCAGCAGCAGGTTGAGCGCCACGGCGGCGATCAGCAGCCGGTAAAGCCGCGGCATATTTTTCTTCAAATCAAATATCTCGCTGTGCAGCCACAGGGCGGTGGCATAGCTGAACAGGGAGAGGCTGCTGATCATAAAGTCCTGGAAGGGCAGCGCGGCGTGGCCGAAGAACCACTCCGGGAAGCCGTGCAGGGCGGCCACCAGCGGATAATTGAGCGAGAAGAAGCAGATGCCCCACAGCAGACGCCGGCGCAGGGCCAGGGCCAGCCATAGCGCCACGCCGCTGGCGACCGCCGCCAGGCCAAAATAGAAGCTCCAGAAGGCGGTGTCGGCGGTGGCCCGCTGCAGATAGGCCTGCGGAGAAGAGAGGGAGGCCAGCAGGATCAGGGTGCTGGTGCTCTGCAGGCGAAAGACTATCTCATAGCCGGCGGCGGTGGGCGGCGGAGGGAGGATCAGCACGCTTTCCCGATAGTGGAGATCGCTCTCCCGGGCCAGGTCACGGTCGCCAAAGGTCCGCGCGGTCCACGGCGCGTCGCTGCCCAGTGGCCGGTAATAGAGAGTCAGGTGGTCGACGAAAGAGGGACCAATCTGCAGCCAGCGCGACTCGCCGGCAAACCAATCACCCGGCAGCTCGCTGCGCAGCCACAGGGTTTTGCGTGAATAGCCGAAGGAGGGGATTTGCCGGGTGGTGGCGAGCTGGTCCACGGGCAGGTCGGCAAAGCGATCGATGGTCATCTGGCCGCTGTCGTCCGCGTACCATTCGACGGGGATATCTGTTCCCAGTTGTCGGGGCGCCGACTGCGCCTGCGGGGCGATCAGCAGCAAGAGCAATCCGCAGCTGACCAGCCAGCCTGCCAGGAACCGCGGCCGGCAACGCCGGACCGCTGCGAAGATCGCAGACACCCTTTTCAATCACGCCCCCTTGCGGCATGCAAAGATTACTGACCGCAGACGACTGGCTACGGTATGGATAATACGCCCCCGGAAGCGGAGGAAAGTGGACAGGCCTGTCCGGACGAACAGGCCATTTTGCGTGGGAGACCAGGAATATTCCAGCGTAATCTGCAGCGCCGCGATCAGGACAGACCTGCTGCGCGGCAGCGCCGGGCAAGGGCTAGCGGAAAACCACCTGCGCCCAGCGGGCCAGCCCGGCGGTTACTGAGCCAAAATCATCGCCACCGGCCAGCGGAATACCCGGGAGCTTGGCTGCCAGCGCCTTTTTGATCAGCGGTGAGCGGGCGCTACCGCCGGTCAGATAGATCACGTCCGGGGTGGTCTGGCTGCTGTCGAGGACAAGCTGCACCTGTTCCATAATGCGGCTCAGCGGCTGATCCAGCGCCGCTTCCAGCCCCTGCCGGGCGATGGCGGTGGCCAGCTCGTCCTGAATAAACGGCAGTGCAGTCTCGACGCTGTCCGCGCTGGAGAGGGCGATTTTGCTCTCTTCGGCGCTGCGCACCAGACGATAGCTCAGGCGCTGACGCCAGACCTTCAGCAGCAGGGCCACTTTATCGGCATCCCGGGCGCTGCGCAGCAGGTCGTTAAGCAGCCGGCCGTTGGCGGTGCTGTAGAAGTCGCTCTGCGCTGGGACGTCGTTGATCGCCACCGCGTTCCACCACGGGAGGATCGGCAGCGCGGTGCCTTTCTCCGTTTCGCCGCCCATGCCGAGCAGGGGCATCAGGCATTTGAAGGCCAGGGCAATATCGAGGTCGTTACCGCCGATGCGGCAGCCGCTGTGGCCGAGCAGGCTCTGCTGGCGGTCGGCGCGCTCCCGCCACTGCGGGCCCATCAGCAGCAGGGAGCAGTCGGTGGTCCCGCCGCCGATATCGACGACCAGCACCCGCTTCTCTTCACTGAGGGTGGCTTCGAAATCCAGCCCGGCGGCCACCGGTTCAAACTGGAAGACCACATCGCGGAAACCGGCGCGAAGGGCGGCCCGCTCAAGGATCCCCTGCGCCTGGGCGTTGGCTTCGTCGCCGCCGAGGCCCTGGAAGTTGATCGGCCGGCCTATCACCGCCTGGTCGATCTGCTCGGGCAGCTGGCTTTCCGCCTGCAGCTTGATGTGCAACATCATGGCGCAGACCAGGTCTTCAAACAGGGCCACCTGCTGCGGCTTGAGGCCGCTGGCGCCGAGGAAGGACTTTGGCGATTTGACGAAGTAGACCTCTTCCGGATCTTCAACATACTGATGCAGGGAGGCGAGGCCGAACTGCACGCTGTTGCGCAGCACCTCGATGTCTTCGTCGCGGTTGGCGGCGATGGCCCGGCGCAGCAGCGCCTGGTTTTCGTCGCTGTGGGTCGGCACCTCGTGATGGCGATAGAGCCACTCGCTGACCGCTTCGCGCGTCGGCGCGCAGAGCATGGAGGGCAGCAGCGCGCTGCCGTTTTCCAGCGTCAACAGCTGGGGCTTGTTTTCCCGCATCACGGCCACCGAACAGTTGGCGGTGCCGTAGTCAAAACCAATAAACATCGTCTGCAAAATCCCCATGCCGGTGAAGAAGGGGGGCGACTTTAGCGGATCGCCGTCATGCCGACAACCGGAATTTAAAAGCAAGGCGCTGACGGTGTAGGGCGACTATCATTGAAACGCTATATAAAGGAGAACTTATGGTGTTGTTACCCTGGACCCCGCCCTACGACTGGGGGTGGATGGTTGGTTTTCTGCAGGCGCGCGCAGTCGCCGGCGTCGAGCGTTTTCATGACGGAGGCTACAGCCGCAGCTTTCGCGTAGCAGGCCACGGCGGGCTGATTCATCTGGCGCCGGACGAGGAGGCGCAGGGGCTGCGGGTGACGCTCTCCCCGGGGCTGCAGCCGGTGGCGGAGATCTGCTATGCGCGAATTGGCCAGCTGTTTGATCTGGCCTGCGACCCGCAGCAGGTCGCTCGTACGCTGGGCGACCTGGCGCAGGCGCGGCCGGGGCTGCGCCTGCCCGGGGCGCTGGACGCTTTCGAACAGGCGGTGCGCGCGGTGCTCGGCCAGCTGGTGAGCGTGGCGATGGCCGCCCGGCTCACCGCCAAAGTGGCGGCCGGCTGGGGCGAACCGCTGGCGGATGCCCCCGGCTATGTTTTATTCCCAACGCCGGAGGCGCTTTCCCGGGCCGATCCGCAGGCGCTGAAGGCGCTGGGGATGCCGCTTCGCCGCGCGGAGGCGCTGATCCACCTTGCCCGGGCGGCGCTCAGCGGCGAGCTGCCCCTGACCGCGCCGGCGGATATCGACGCCGGGCTGCGTGAATTGCAGACTTTGCCCGGGATTGGCCGCTGGACGGCCAGTTATTTTGCCCTGCGCGGCTGGCAGGCGAAGGATATCTTTTTGCCGGACGACTACCTGATTAAACAGCGCTTTCCGGGAATGACCCCGGCCGCCATCGCCCGCTATGCTCGCCGCTGGCAGCCGATGCGATCTTATGCGCTGTTGCATATCTGGTATACCGATGACTGGGCGCCGGCGGCGGAATAGCCGTCCGGGGCGCATACCACTGGTATCGGGGCGCTGAAATCCCTATAATTGCCGCGTTTGGCGGTCCGCCGCCACCCTCCATCTCTATCCAGGTTAATCAGGTCGCAAAAATTTATGACTGATATGTCCCATCAGTGCGTCATTGTAGGCATCGCCGGCGCATCGGCTTCTGGCAAAAGTCTTATTGCCAGTACTCTCTATCGCGAATTGCGTGAACAAGTTGGCGACGAACATATTGGCGTCATTCCGGAAGACAGCTATTACAAAGATCAAAGTCATCTGTCGATGGAAGAGCGCGTCAAAACTAACTATGACCACCCGAGCTCAATGGACCACAGTCTGTTGTTCCAGCACCTGCAGATGCTGAAAAGCGGCCAGCCGATTGAACTGCCGGTCTACAGCTACGTCGAGCATACCCGCACGCCGAACACCATTCACGTCGAGCCGAAGAAGGTGATTATTCTTGAAGGGATCCTGCTGCTGACCGATGCGCGCCTGCGTAACGAGCTCAACTTCTCTATTTTCGTCGACACCCCGCTCGATATTTGCCTGATGCGCCGCATTAAGCGCGACGTTAACGAGCGCGGCCGCTCCATGGACTCGGTGATGGCCCAGTATCAGAAGACCGTGCGCCCGATGTTCCTGCAGTTTATTGAGCCGTCGAAGCAGTATGCCGACATCATCGTGCCGCGCGGCGGCAAAAACCGCATCGCGATTGATATTCTGAAGGCCAAAATCAGTCAGTTCTTTGAATAACCTGGCCGAATTGTGTAACGTGCAAAGAGTAGCCCTGTTGCCCTCTCCGCCGCGAAGCGTGCGGGAAGCAGCCTTATAAGGAGAAAGCCCATGCGTCTGTGTGACCGAGATATCGAAGCCTGGTTGGATGAAGGGCGACTGGCCATCAATCCGCGCCCGCCCGTTGAGCGTATTAATGGCGCGACGGTTGATGTACGGCTGGGTAATAAATTCCGCACCTTCCGCGGCCACACCGCGCCGTTTATCGATTTAAGCGGCCCGAAGGCCGAGGTGAGCGCCGCGCTGGACCGCGTGATGAGCGAAGAGATCGTTCTGCCGGAAGGGGAGGCCTTTTTCCTGCACCCGGGCGAACTGGCGCTGGCGGTGACCTATGAGTCGGTCACCCTGCCTGCCGACCTGGTGGGCTGGCTTGACGGGCGCTCCTCGCTGGCGCGCCTGGGGCTGATGGTGCACGTGACCGCGCACCGCATCGACCCGGGCTGGTCCGGCTGCATCGTGCTGGAATTCTACAACTCCGGCAAGCTGCCGCTGGCGCTGCGCCCGGGGATGCCCATCGGCGCGCTGAGCTTTGAACCATTATCGGGCCCGGCGGCCCGGCCATATAACCGCCGTGAAGACGCCAAATATCGCGACCAGCAGGGCGCGGTGGCGAGCCGAATCGACAAGGATTGATAACGTCAACGGGGTGTTGCTGAGGGTGCCATGAGACGAATACTGACAACGCTGATGATCCTGCTGGCGGTCATTGTCGCCGGGCTTACCTCGTTGGTATTGCTGGTCAATCCCAACGATTTTCGCGCCTATATGGTGCATGAGGTGGCAGAGCGCAGCGGTTATCAGCTTGAACTCGATGGCCCGCTGCGCTGGCACGTCTGGCCGCAGCTCAGCATTCTCAGCGGGCGCATGACGCTGACCGCCAGAGGCGCTGAAGAGCCGGTGATCCGCGCCGACAACATGCGCCTCGACGTGGCGCTGCTGCCGCTGCTTTCGCATCAGCTGCAGGTGAAGCAGGTGATGCTCAAGGGGGCGGTGATCCAGCTGACCCCGAAAACCGAGGCGGTTCGCGACAGCGCCGCGCCAGTGGTGCCGCATGACAACACCCTGCCGCTGGCCCCGGAGGACCGCGGATGGTCCTACGACGTGCGCCAGCTGCAGGTGGCCGACAGCGTGCTCTTCTTCCAGCATGAAAACGGCGAGCAGGTGACGGTGCGCGATATCCGCCTGCAGATGGAGCAGGATGAGAACCACCGGGCCACCGTCGATTTCTCCGGCCGCGTCAACCGCGACCAGCGCGACCTGGCGCTGAACTTCTCCGCCACCGTGCAGGGCGGCGACTATCCGCATTCGTTAAAAGCCGACTTTAGCCAGCTCAGCTGGCAGCTGCGCGGCGCTGAGCTGCCCCCCGACGGCATCAATGGTCAGGGGAGTCTGCAGGCCAGCTGGCAGGAAGATAGCAAGACCCTGCGCTTTGATAATCTGAACCTGATGGCCAGCGGCAGCACCCTCACCGGCAACGGCAGCGTGGTGCTGGGAGAGCGCCCGGACTGGTCATTGGATCTGCACGCCACCACCCTGAATCTCGACAGTCTGCTGGCGTCCTCTTCGCCGGCGACCGACAGCAGCGCCAGCCAGCAGGGCCAGAGCCAGACGCGCCCGCTGCGTCCGGTGATCGCCGACAGCGATGAGCGCGAAGATTACCAGAGCCTGCGCGGCTTTACCGGCCGGATGGCCCTGAGCGCCGACCAGCTGCAGTGGCGCGGCCTGAACTTCACCCAGGTGCAAAGCGAGATCAGCAATCAGCAGGGGCTGCTGACGGTCAGCAAAATGCAGGGCAACCTCGACGGAGGCCAGCTTTCCCTCCCCGGCACCCTTGATGCCCGCGGCGACACGCCGCAGGCGACGTTCCAGCCGGCGCTGCAGAACGTGGAGATCGGTTCGCTGATCAAAGCCTTCAACTATTCCTTAAGCCTGACCGGCAAGCTGTCGCTGACCGGCGAGTTTTCCGGAGCGCGCATTGACGCGGATGATTTCCGCCGTCGCTGGCAGGGCCAGGCGCAGATCCAGATGACGGATACCCGTACCGAAGGGCTTAACTTCCAGCAGCTGGTGCAGCAGGCCGTGGAGCGCAGCACCAACGTGCGGGCGCAGGAAAATTACGACAACGCCACCCGGCTGGATGCCGTGAGCAGCCAGCTGACGCTGGATAACGGGCTGGTGACGCTGAACCGCGTGCAGGGGCAGTCCGACGTGATGGCAATGACCGGCGAAGGACAGCTCGATCTGCAGAAAGAGAACTGCGATATGCGCTTTAACGTGCGCGTGCTCGGCGGCTGGAAAGGCGAGGGCAAGCTTATCGACCGCCTGAAGCAGACCGCCATCCCGCTGCGCATCTACGGCGACTGGCAGTCGCTGAGCTACAGCCTGCAGGTGGACCAGATCCTGCGTAAACAGCTGCAGGATGAAGCGAAGCAGCGCCTCAACGACTGGGTCGAACGTAATAAAGGCAGCAAAGAGAGCAAAGACGCTAAAAAGCTGCTCGATAAGCTGTAATCGTCCAGACCAGCAGCCCGGGACTACCGGGCTGTGAGCATGTCGTCCAGGTGTGATGTCTCGTTGATGCCGGGCGGCGGCTACGCCTGACCCGGCCTGGGTTGTGCGGCGGGGGTAATCCCCCGGTTTGTGTCGCCATCCCGTAGGCCTGATAAGCGAAGCGCCATC